>JAZLKJ010000086.1:0-5151 GCA_045597565.1 Prevotella sp.
ATCGCACCGTCTATCAGGAGCTTATGGCCTTACGTCGCCGCATCAAGCAACTGCGCGAAGAAGCGGCTAAAAACGCGCAGGAGGCTGACTATATCCGCTATCAGTTTGCACAGCTCGACGATGCTAATCTGCAGGAAGATGAGCAGGAAGAGCTTGAAGCCGAACAGGAACGCCTCAGCCATGCCGAAGATATCAAGAGCGGGCTCTATGAAATCTTCAATGGCCTGGACGGAGACGAGAGCCTCATCCAGACCATCAAAAGCCTAAGTCACAAAGCTCAGGAACTGACACACGTCTATCCGGAGATTGCAGAGATTGCAGAACGTCTGGAGTCTGACTTTATCGATCTGAAAGACATTGCAGAAGAAGTAGAAGGAAAGGCCGAAGACGTCAACTTCGATCCGCAGCGTTTCGAGCAAGTGGAGGAACGCCTCTCTCAGCTCTATTCACTCTTCAAGAAACATGGTGTGCAGAGCGTTCCAGAGCTCATCACTTTACGCGATGAATACTTTGACCGCATGCAGCACATCGATGGCAGTGACGAAGAGATTGCCGAACTCGAAGCACAGAACAAACAGCTCACTGCACAAACCACCAAATGTGCAGCTGCATTGACGGCCACCCGTCAGAAAGCGGCCACCTCGCTGCAACAGATGCTTGTGGAGAAGGTAAGCTACCTCGGTATGCCAAACGTACGCTTTGCCGCAGAGTTAACCACCGTCAAAGGCGAGTTCTCTCCATCAGGAGCTGATCAGATTGCCTTCCTATTCAGTGCCAACAAGAATCAGCCGCTCAAGCCGGCCGGCGAAGTGGCTTCAGGCGGAGAGATCTCGCGCCTCATGCTCAGCATCAAGTCGCTCGTTGCCTCAGCCCGTACCCTTCCGACCATCATCTTCGACGAGATCGATACAGGTGTCAGCGGCGACATCGCAGATCGTATGGGAGAAGTCATGAAAGAACTTTCCTCTCACCTCCAGGTCATCACCATCACCCACTTGCCTCAAGTAGCTGGTAAGGGTGATCAACACTTCAAGGTCTATAAGGCCGATGACGAAAACACAACCACCACCCACATCACGCCACTCACGGCAGATGAACGTCTGCAGGAAGTGGCACGAATGCTGAGTGGCAGCAATATTACTAAAGAGGCCTTAGCAAACGCTAAGACCCTGATGCACTCATAAAGAGCATGCTACACTGGTCTTTGAACAATAAAAGGTTTTGTTAGAATGCTCCATTGTGATAAGCTCGTGTCTGAACATAGCTTGGCTCGTAATAGGCACTTGAGTTATAATTGTCAATCGTATCACAAATGGGTGAGGCATAGACATTCTGTATTGTGCAGACGAGATCCTGCCCTTGCTTTGATACTGAGTCTATCAGCCGTGCATACACTTTGCCCATCTGCAATTCTGTAGGAACTTTGTCTGTGTATTCGGCATCAATGGCAGTCACATCCGTATTGCCCTCTGTGAGGTGGTATTCCTCCTTCCAATTACTGACCACCTGCTCTGGATTAAGGCAATGGTTGGTCTCTGCTATGGAGAGTTGGCGGGCAAGTCCATCACTGCCTATCTGCTCCACCACATAGCGATTGCGTTGCTTGATGCTGCGTGCTACACGCTCTATCATGTAACATACAAAGTAAAGATCGTTGAAGGTTATCTCTTCATCAGGAAAATAGATATTGCTCATAGTTTGGGTTTAATTTCGTAGTGTTCAACATACTTCAATGTCGCTAAGGCCTTGTCATTGCAGAAGATAATCTGGTGGGTAGGATGCTTGAACTTAGCCAATGCCCAGAAGACTTCCCTTGTGATGCGGTTAGCGAGGAAGTCTTCCACGTAGTCCCATACCTCATCGTCTGCCATTGGCCCCTCCACAATGTCATAGGGGTGCGATTCTCCATGACGACATGCTGCCACAAAATCAAGCCACTCATCCGTCATCTCAGGGAACCGCTTGATGTTGAGCGTTTCGTCTGGCTCATACTCATAGACGCAGACAATGTGAGGATTACGCTTCGTAACAGCCCATCGCTTTGCCTGACGCTCAAGATACGTACAATAGAAACCATAGCCGAAATCCTTGGTATAACCAACGACTCGAATTTCCGGTTTTGTAACCACAGTATCAGTTCCGTGAAAGAGTTTCATCGCGACTATCTTTGTTTATTATACAATATCTGCACAGCAAAAATAAAATATTTCTGATTAAATTGCAAATTTCAGATCGAAATCTTTTCGTTTTCTCCCAATCTGATGCCTAATTTCCTTAGATTTGCCACTACAATTTCTCATTTTCTCACTCTATTATGCCACATAATCCTGCCATTCCGAGCTAGTAGAAGAAAACATCTCATTTTTTCCTCTTTTCTAAGGATGGATAAAACCTTCTTCTCGAAGGACACATACTCTTGCCGTGTGTATTGCAATCCCTTCATAAGCAAATGCCTGCTGAAGTCCAGCTATGTACATTAAAATAAAACTACAAACGCTTTTTTCATAGTAACTTTTTGTTTTATTTCCGAATTGTCTGAGGAACGTCCATACAAATCCAAAAGCCGAAGAAACTGTATTTGCAAAACTAGGGATTTCTTCTGGAGCAATTTTCTTCATTTGAGAAAGAAATAAAAGAATCCTGAAAGATATCCTCACAATCTGCCTGAGGCAAGTTGAAGTGCCCTTGCAGGTATGACAATACCTTATTCCATTGTTTCGAAGCAAAACTATTCAGGTTTTGCTCGTTAAAAGATATGCTTTCCTTCATTTTATTTGCTTGATTCTACTACCATATTCTACCGCACAAGACGAGAATTAGAACTCATCGCCTTACGGACGGTTTCAATCCACTTTGTATCTTTCGACAAAGGATTATTCATCAGATATTGATTGACATAATAAGACAGAGGTCCATAGAACTTCCCATCTTGCTTGATCTCGCGATTCATTTGATATGAGCGGCAGGCTTCAAGTATGCAGATGTCTGCTTTGCCAGCTTCTGCTGTTATTGAGAAATTACTCTTTGCATTGATTCTTAATGGGTAATGCCATAGTATTGCGTGTCTGTTATTTTTTTGCAAAGATACAAATTTATTATATATAATGGTTTATTGGGGATTGAAAAATGATGCTACAAGCACATTCTTGCCAGTTTCGAGCCTGACAGCGAGCAAAAGACATACATTTATTGTCTGGCAAGACTCCGTTTTAGCAATAAATCTCAATTTATCTGCCACTCTGCCACAAACGCTGTAACTAATTGATATTCATATAGCATTTCGCGTGGCAGATGTGTGGCAGATAGTGGCAGATAAATCAATGATCTGCCACAAGCCCATCAGTTTCAGTATGAATGGATTAACTATCAGCTTGTGGCAGATGGCAGATAAAATGAGAATCACGCAGATTTCTTCATCGGGACGATGTAATACACGGTTCCTTTGTTGATTTCCTTACGCTCAAAGTTCAAAGCTGTAAGCAGACGGCCGACCTTGACAGCCATACCCTGAGTAGGTCTGACCTCTGGGAAATTCTTGCACAAGATATATACAATGTCTCGTGTCTGCAGCGGAATGACTACCTCCTCAGCCTCTGGTCGACGGAAGCAGGTGGTGACCATGGATTCGAGATCGCTGACGTGCTGGAACTTCACGTTCATTTCTTCGATTCTCCTTGTCTCTGCTGGCGTGAACCAGAAAGGAAGCTTCTGCTCACGAACCTCATATACGACCTGCGCGTAAAGCTGGTCGTACTCAATCTCGCGGTCATTGAGAATGATCGTGTCCTGCGGAATTTCCACACATAAGTAACGACGAGAGCCGGTCATATCTTGCAACGGACGCGGATTGTTAGTAGTGGCTACGAACGAGGCGTAACGCTTGCGCTGACGCTGGGCCTTGCCGAAGATCGGACGGCCGTTGACCTGGATCTTTGAGAGCATCTGCTTCAGTTCGGCCTGCTTGCCTGACTTGATCTGGTCAAGCTCGTCGATGGTGACGAGGAGGTTACTGGTCAGGGCCATCTCCTTGTCGAACTTGTTGCTGAGGTTGACATGATCGAGGAAATACTCTCTGAATTTCGGAGGGAGGAGCTGGGCGCAGTAGGTACTCTTGCCACAGCCTTGTGCACCGATGAGGGTCAGGATCTGCTCGTTGCCGTGAAGATTGTCAAACTGGAGCCAGTGTGCTACACAGCTGCGGAGCCAGACGCAGTGCTGGCAGAGCTGCTCTTCGCTCACACCGGGAAGGCGCAGGAAGAGTTCGCGGACACGATCCTTGCCATCCCATGCTGGAAGGGCGTTGAGATATTCGGCAATCGGACCATAGTCAGGCGTCTCTTCGGAGTAGATATACTCCTCGATGCTGGCTTTCAGGCCTTTTTCGTCGCCAAGTTCTCGCTTGGCGCGGCGCAGGATGGTGTTCTGGCTCTCGCGGGTCACCGTGCGCCAAGGTTTAGAATTGAGCGCTGTCTGCTCGTCATCACCCTGCTGTGAAGCGTCGGTGATGCACTCTCTCATTTCGTACTTGTCTGAAAGTACGTTGCGACGGAACTCATAGCTCATGGCCATGAATTCCTCGACAAGGGTCTTACCAGCTACCTCTGCAGCTGGCACACTCTGGGTTGGGTTTTCTACCATTCAATAAATAAAAAAAATAGATAAAAAAGTGGAAAAATTAGTTAAGCTTTTAGGTTCGGCACTTGGTAAGCAAAGTTTGTCAGAAGTTGAATAGAAAATGTGTTTTTCTAAAAGCGGCTGCAAAGATACGAATAAGTTTCTGCGGTTGCAAGGATTTCCTCAAAATAATGTTGTTTTTGTTGTGTTTTTGTATTGTAAGGCCTCTGATTCTACTGATTTGGTGATTTATGACTCAAAAAGTCCGTCAGGATTTCCGAAAGTACCTTTCTTGATCAAAAATAGGTCCAAACGAATTCGTGACGTACCTTTCACGGCCGTGGCATATCTGTCACGGTACCGTAACAAGGATGCCACGACGTAAAATAAGTCCAGACGAAATCGTGACGGCACATTTTAAAGCGTGGCATCCACAATCGCGTACGCAAAAGTGGATGCCACGGTCAATAATTTTAACAACGCGTCCGTAGTGTTAAAATTCACGGGCAAGAAAGCTTATTCACAAGTTTATCCACA
>JAZLKJ010000087.1:0-3709 GCA_045597565.1 Prevotella sp.
GTTCCTGCTTACTTCTCTGACTCTCAGCGCCAGGCTACTAAGGGGGCAGGTGCTATCGCTGGTCTTAACGTTCTCCGTATCGTTAACGAGCCAACAGCAGCAGCCCTCGCTTACGGTGTTGACAAGGCTAACAAGGACATGAAGATTGCAGTCTTCGACCTTGGTGGTGGTACATTCGGTATCTCTATTCTTGAGTTCGGTGGTGGCGTATTCGAAGTGCTTTCTACAAACGGTGATACTCACCTCGGTGGTGACGACTTCGACCAGGTGATCATCGACTGGCTCGTTCAGGAGTTCAAGAACGACGAAGGTGCTGACCTTACTCAGGATCCAATGGCTATGCAGCGTCTTAAGGAAGCTGCTGAGAAGGCAAAGATTGAACTCTCAAGCTCTACAGCAACTGAGATCAACCTCCCTTACATCATGCCTGTAGGCGGTGTGCCAAAGCACTTGATGAAGAACCTTACTCGTGCTAAGTTCGAGCAGCTCGCTAACAACCTCATCCAGGCTTGTCTCGTACCTTGCCAGAACGCTATGCGCGACGCTAAGCTCTCTACATCAGACATTGACGAAGTTATCCTCGTAGGTGGTTCTACTCGTATTCCTGCTGTTCAGCAGATCGTGAAGAACTACTTCGGCAAGGAACCTTCAAAGGGCGTTAACCCAGACGAGGTTGTAGCAGTAGGTGCTTGTATTCAGGGTGCTATCCTCAACAAGGAAGAAGGCGTAGGCGACATCGTGCTCCTCGACGTTACTCCTCTTACTCTCGGTATCGAGACTATGGGTGGCGTGATGACAAAGCTCATCGATGCTAACTCTACAATCCCTTGCAAGCAGACTCAGACATTCTCTACTGCTGCCGACAACCAGACAGAGGTAACTATCCACGTTCTTCAGGGTGAGCGTCCAATGGCTTCACAGAACAAGTCTATCGGTAACTTCAACCTCGGCGGTATCACTCCAGCTCCACGCGGTGTTCCACAGATAGAGGTAACATTCGACATCGACGCAAACGGTATCCTCTCTGTATCAGCTAAGGACAAGGCAACAGGCAAGGAGCAGTCAATCCGCATCGAGGCTTCTTCAGGTCTTTCAAAGGAGGAAATCGAGCGCATGAAGGCTGAGGCAGAGGCTAACGCAGCTGCTGACAAGGCAGAGCGCGAGAAGATTGATAAGCTCAACCAGGCTGACTCAATGATCTTCCAGACAGAGAACATGCTCAAGGAAAGCGGCGACAAGCTCGACCCAGCCATCAAGTCTGAGGTAGAGGCTGCTATCAGCAAGCTCAAGGATGCTCACAAGGCTGCTGACATCCCTGCTATCGACGCAGCAATCGCAGAGCTCAACCAGGCTGCAACAAAGATGTATCAGCAGGCACAGGCAGCTCAGGGCGGTGCTCAGGCAGGTCCAGACATGGGCGGCTTCAACGGTGCAGGCGGTCCTTTCGGCGGTCAGCAGGGTGGTCCACAGCAGCCAAACAACAATGGCGGCGACAACATCCAGGACGCTGACTTCGAGGAGGTGAAGTAAGTTTGATAAACAAACAATAAACAAAATAGGAATCCCGTATAACTCAAATAGTTATGCGGGATTTACTTTTGCTCTAAGCAATGTTCCGATGTGGCTTACAAGAGAAAGACAGAGAGGCAAAAGAAGCCAAGTATGATGAGTTGGCAAAAATAATAAAGAAAATGCCGCATAATACTTGCCAGTTCCACAAAGAATGATTACCTTTGCATCACCCAAGGAAAGGGACTCAGACTCACCATTGCCTGTTGTTCTGCTTGCGGAATGCACGCTCTCAGTTGGTTCAACGTTCCAGCACGATAGACGTAATATGGTTCAACGAGCACAAGATGTCTCATTCGTTCTTTGAGGTCGAGCACTCCACCGATATCCAGAACTCCCTCCTGAAGTTTTGCGACCTACAGGACTTCAACGCCCGCATGGTAATAGTGGCAGATGACTACTGCAAGGAAGAATACCTCCGCAAGCTTGGCGAAACCGCCTTCCGTGACCTACGTGACCAGAAACGCGTAAGTTTCCTCTCATACGATGAACTGGACAGGCAATACGAAAATGCTTTGGCGGATTCGCAGAGAACTTTTATTCTGTAAATTATGGCAAACGTCGTATGACAGTCAGGTGTCTCGCTGGAATGCGGGTTAAAGACAACCCAAGCATAACAATAAAAATCCTCGCACAGACTGTTGGAATCTCTCCAAGTGCAATACAGAAGCACATCAATCGGTTGAAGGGGGATGGCACTATAGTTCGCCATGGAGGAGATAGAGACGGTTATTGGGAAATCACTCAGTAATCCTCTTCACCCAAGGTGCTTGGCAAATACAGAAAATAGCATTTATCGATTTCTATTTTTGTTTATCTTTACTACCTCAATAACGTATTCTTATCGTTTACGTGCATTTGTAACAGACTGATATGCCAATCTCTCGTCACCATTCCAGCAATGGATGATGCCGCAATACTCAAATCCTGCTTTGGCTATTGCATTTTGCATTACCTTGTTGTCTAGATGTGTGTCAATACGGATGGTGTCGTAGTACTGTAAGGCATACTCCATTGCGGCATTGAAGATTCCTTTTACTTCTCCGCTACTGGCTATGCGATGAATGGTGGCGTATGGATTGTCATTCTTCCATGCGCCATCATAAATCTTGTCGTAAGTTGGATCATTGCCGCCTCGAAGTACAAATGTGCCTACAATCTTTCCTTCCTTTAAGCAGACATAACTATCACCGCTATTGATGTCGTCCGTCAGTTGCTCAACGGATGGGTAGGTATCAGCCCATTGGTTAGGATTACCCGTCTCTGTCATAAACCTACGGGCAATAGCAAATATCTCCTGCATTCGCGGGTTGTCTTCGAGGGTAGCTTTGCGTATCAGCATCGGATTTCTACTTTTTTAGAGTTGTTTCGTATATCAAGTAGTGGCTTTCCTTCATACCCAAAGACGCATAGACTTTCTGTCCACGAGTATTTGTCTTATCTACATATAGGCGCACTTGTGCTACATTCTGTTGCCTTGCATCCTCGCATACAGCATGATACATTGATTTGTAGATCCCTTGTCTTCGATACTCTGGTGCTACATAGACACTCTGAATCCACCAATACCAACCGTTGTTCCAGTCACTCCATTCACGTGTGAGCATCAGACTTCCAACAGTTTTGCCATCTACTTTAGCTACATAATAGCAGCCTTTGTTTTCATCATTCATTGCAGCAGATACACCTTTGACTACAGTAGCTCTGTCGAGTTGTGTACCCTCAGATTCCATTGCCATGTCAACCTGGAACCCAGCAATGACCTCAACATCTTCGATTTGTCCTCTGGTGATTTTTACTTCCATCCTTCTTTGGTCTCGGCTTACTTCAATTCTTTTCCACATGAGAATGCATCACCAATGATCCTGCCCATCTGGATGTATTTGTGGTTTACAGGTTCGTAGCTGATGAGGTTCATCTTCTCAACATCAGGGTTGCCCAGTTCGTTCAAGTATTGCTCATCACAAAGGATGTTAACAATCTCTGCAATAAGGTAATAACCAGTTTCACTTTCATCAATTCTTTGCTTGATGCGACATTCCATTGTCATAGGAAACTCCTTGAAAAGAGGAGCATTCACGTTTGGTGCTTTCTCTGCTGTCCAACCGGTCTTAGCCATCTTATCAGGGTCGTTCTTTGC
>JAZLKJ010000088.1:0-20340 GCA_045597565.1 Prevotella sp.
GAGATTCTGCGTCATCTTGTAATAGCAAGAGTATCACAACCCAGAAGCAAACTTGCCACAGTTGATTATCTCAAGTCATATTACGACGAGGATGTTGATCTCAACCACATCTACCGCTACATGGACAAGCTCTACAATACCTAGATGGAACTTGCGCAGCAAATCAGCGTGGAGCACACCCGGAAACTGTTCGGTGGCAAGATCGGCTTGATGTTCTATGACGTGACGACACTCTACTTTGAGACTGCAGATACGGATGTACTGCGTGAGCCAGGCTTCTCAAAAGACGGCAAGACAGCAGAGTCACAGGTCATACTTGGTCTCTTGGTGTCAGAAGGTGGTTATCCGCTTTCATTCTCACTGTTCAACGGCAGCCAGTACGAGGTTTTCATCATGATACCTATGATAGATGACTTCAAGCATCGGTTCACGCTTGGTGATGACTTCATTGTGGTGGCAGACTCGGGGGGGGACAAGAACAATGTGCGTCTGCTTCAGGAGGCTGGATACATTCTTAATTTGGGTGACGCATTGATGAAGTCAGAAGTTATTTCTTCTCTTTCTTGAAGTAGTTAAGCATCCTGATGCCCAACATGGCTCTGCGGTTGTTGGCATTGTTAATGACATTCCTGATGATGTATTGCTTGCACTCATTGCATGTGTCAATATTGAAGCCTTTGGTCTTGCAGATTTCCTCTACATGCCATACTGCATTAACCGCTATGACGAGTTCATCGAGCAGTTCCTTATTCTCAGGAACAAAGGAGTATGCCGCCTGCTTTTCCTTGGGTAGAATGCAGTATGCATGTAGCATGTGCCGTCCCCAGTCAACCCATGATGACATGTTCATGAATCTGGCGATGGTTCTCATGTTAGGAGGAAGCAAGAAAGCCTTTTCTGTAAGATGATATTGCTGCATTACCTCACCTAGCAGTTGGGTAAATGCAACGAAATCAGTCTGTTTGCCATAAACCTTCTTCAAGATTGTGCCCATGGTATGGCTAATGTCAATGTGCTGAGCAATACCCGATTTGTCAACTCCATTTGTAAGGTTGTGTGCCTGGTCATTAATAATATACTCAGGACTACTACCGACTTCTTTTGCAAACTCCTCTATCTCATGCTTGATGTCATCTCCATTGAAGACCTTACCAACCTTCATGCCGACAACAGTAACATCCTCATGCTTCACAGACTCACCCTTATGATGGGCAGGAATGCCAAGCAGTAGGAGCAGCTTCTCGCTGTTGATGAATATGCTTTCATCCACAACGATAGCATACTATCCTCCTCTGCAAGGAGTACGGTCATTCTCGTAAACGGACAACCCCAGCTTCTTCATCCAGTTTTCGACTGTATTGTAGCATGTAACCTTTCTTCAAGTACCTCACCGAAGATTTCAAGTATCTTCACCACGGTGCGAAGACCGCAGTTCGTACGAGTGTATATCAGTATGCAGAGCTTGATTACCAGAAGCGAATATCAATGTCTGGGAACAGCGTCGAAAGTAATTCCTTCTGCTCTTTGCTAAAGGTTTCCGTCGTGGCGTCTTTTTTTTAGAAGGGCTGTCGTTCAGTCGGCAAAGTCTGGGTTCCCGTTCTGTTACGACAAGCGTAATGTGATAAACTCCTTTCTCATAATAGTCGTGACCTGGGTTGCGAGGCCTGTATGATGAGCTGCCAATGGTATTCATTACGGCAAAGTGATGAGCTCTTCGATAGAGTCGCGGAGGGCTGTCATCGGCTTTATGACGAGGTCGGCGCCTGCGTTCCATAGGAGTTGGTCGGCGAGGGGACCTGTGTTCACGCCAATCGTGAATATCTTTGCGGCTACTCCTGCCTCTATGCCCATCGGAGCATTCTCCACGACGATGGCTTCCCATGGCTTCAGGGCTTCTGTTCTGCCGAGTGCTTTGCCCGCTTTCTTCAAGCCTATGAGATAAGGCTGCGGATGTGGTTTGCCGCGTGTGCAATCCTTGCTTGATACGATAAGCTCCTCGTGGACAAGTCCTTCATGGTCGGAAGCTACGCGGCGTAGGGTAGAGTGCTGACCGGAACCTGTAACGACAACTATGAGCAGACCTGCCGCCTTCAGTTTCTCCATCAGTTCGTGAGTACCGGACATCTTCGGAATGATGCCAAACTCTGTGGCAATAATCTCTGCCTTGCGGCCGTAGATGGTACGGATCTCCTCTTCTGAGGCTTCGTAGCCTTTCTGCTCGCGTGTGCAGTTGGCAATAACCTCCTCGCCACGCATGCCTTCGTGTATGTAGGTGTCTTCCTCTGTAAAGTGAAGCCCGAACTCCTTTGTGGCTTTCTGCCAGGCGTAGGCATGACATGGCATAGAGTCGTAGATTACTCCGTCCATGTCAAAAAGAACGGCTTTAGGGGCAAATTCCTTAAAGCCGTTCTTCTCAAGATAGTTCTGTATATTCTTTCTATACATTGTATATTTATTGCTTCAATTTTATTCAGCAAGACGCTTCTTGATAGCCTCTGTCTCAGCCTCGTAGCCTGGCTTCTCAAGGAGAGCGAACATATTCTTCTTGTAAGCCTCAACACCTGGCTGGTTGAATGGGTTTACGCCGAGTATGTTCCCGCTGATGCCGCAAGCAATCTCGAAGAAGTAGATGAGCTGACCAAGGTAGTAAGCGTTGAGCTCAGGAACAGAGATGCGGATGTTTGGCACCCCGCCATCAACGTGAGCGAGCTGAGTACCGAGCTCTGCCATCTTGTTAACCTCATCAACACGCTTGCCAGCGAGGAAGTTAAGACCGTCGAGGTTCTCCTCGTCAGATGGGAAGAGAACAGTGTTGTTAGCCTTCTCTATGCTGATAACAGTTTCGTAGATAGTACGTTCGCCTTCCTGAATCCACTGACCCATAGAGTGGAGGTCTGTTGTGAAGTCGCAAGATGCAGGGAAGATGCCCTTGAGATCCTTACCCTCAGACTCACCATAGAGCTGCTTCCACCACTCAGAGAAGAAGTGGAGCTTAGGCTGATAGTTAACCATGATCTCAATCTTCTTGCCGTTCTGGTAGAGAGCGTTACGAACAGCAGCATACTGAGCAGCAGGGTTCTCTGCGAAAGGAACGTCCTTGCCGCAAGCTGTCTCCATCTTCTGAGCACCCTCAACGAGCTTGCAGATGTCGAAACCTGCGCAAGCGATAGGGAGAAGACCTACAGGAGTAAGAACAGAGAAACGGCCGCCTACGTTGTCAGGAATAACGAATGTCTTGTAGCCTTCCTTTGTAGCGCAAGTGCGTGCTGCGCCCTTTACTGCGTCGGTAACGGCTACGATGACGTTCTTAGCCATTTCCTTGCCACACTGGTCCTCACATTGCTTCTTGAGGAGACGGAAAGCGAGAGCAGTCTCAGTAGTAGTACCAGACTTAGAGATATTGATGACGCCGAACTTCTTGCCCTTGAGATAGTCTGTGAGTTCGTAGAGATAATCCTCGCCGATGTTGTTTCCTGCGAAGAGGATTGTAGGATTCTTCTTGTCAGCAACAAGCCATGCGAAAGAGTTGCTGAGAGCCTCGATAACGCACTTTGCACCGAGGTAAGAACCGCCGATACCAGCCACTACGATAGCCTCACAATTCTCGCGGAGAACGTTAGCGCAATCCTGAATTTCCTGAAGGAACTCTGGAGTGATAGAAGAAGGGAGGTGGAGCCAGCCGAGGAAATTGTTACCAGGGCATGTGCCATCTTCGAGCGACTGCTGAGCAGCCTTTACCTGTGCTTCGAGAGCATCTACAGCGCCATCAGCAAGGAATGAAGCTGCCTTTGTAATATCAAGTTTAATCATAAGGTGTATATTGTTTTTTTTATTTGTTACATTTGAGTGCAAAATTACATAAAAGTAATGGAAAAACAAACATTTTGACTAAATATTTCCGTTATAATGCAAAAAAAGCGGACAACAATGCCTAAAAATAAAAACATTTATTAATTTTGCAGAGTAATATGGCGGTTATTGCCGTCTGAATATTTTTTAACTGAAAACCATGACTAACTATCTTCTTTTTGATTTTCTTGAGTTTCCTGAGAATCTTGAAACGCAGAAATATCTGTGGAAATCCTATCGCCCTACTGCCATAGAATCGGTTGACGGCGACATTATTATATCTATACCTTACCAGAAGCAGAAGCTTGCTGCCGACATGGCTGCCGACATGGCTACGCCACAGCAGCTGTACAAGCTCATATTGCGACAGTATAACGAAAAGATTCTGCGCCTATATAGCTGTTTTTCCGATGACGAGGAAACCGCCATGTCAGACGAATCGGAGATGCTACTCTTCAGCGAGAATATCAAGAAACTTCCGCTTCACATAGGTGCGTCCGAATATCATGAGCACGAGAATACGCAGCACATGAAACTGGAGATACCGAACGACTTCCAAGGTCAGATGAACATCTCTACTCCCGACGGTAAGGTGCGTGCGATAATCAATCTCGAAGAGCCGCCTATTGACAGATGGAGTGAATTGCAGCCAGACGCTCAGCCAACGGTTGACATACGCTTCTTCCCTGACGGTAAGCACGAGGTGCGACTTGCTGCTTACGACCATTTCTCGCCACCTCGCTACGACGCATTCCCACTTGCCGTGGTTAAGGAGATGGCTGACGGAAAGGTGAAGGATGCGGCAACCATCTCTTTTGAATGCAAACCTAACGAATGCTTTGTCGGTACAGGCGAAAGATTCACAAAGATGGACCTCTCGGGGCGCACTTTCCTCTTGAAGAATCAAGACGGTCAGGGTGTGAACAACCGTCGCACATACAAGAATATTCCATTCTATATCTCAAGCCGAATGTATGGCGCTTTCTTTCATACAACGGCTCACGGAAAGCTTGACCTAGCAAACCACTCTACACGCTCCGTACAGTTTATGGCTAAGGAGGGTAGGGTAGATTGCTTCCTCATCGGAGGCGACACGATAGAGGAGATAACGCGCGGTTATCGCGACCTTACCGGTTATCCTTCTATGCCGCCGTTGTGGTCGTTCGGTATTTGGATGAGCCGCATGACGTACTTTTCTGCCGACGAGGTTCTGGAAATCTGCGATCGTCTGCGTCGCGAACAGTATCCATGCGATGTGATACACCTTGACACGGGGTGGTTTGAAATCGATTGGCTCTGCGAATGGAAGTTTAATAAAGAACGATTCCCTGACCCAGAGGGCTTTATACGAGGTTTGTTAAAGCAAGGCTTCAAGACTTCTTTGTGGCAGTTGCCTTACGTGGCAGACGATGCTGAGCAGATAGACGAAGCGCGAGAGAACGACTACATAGGTCCTCTAACAAAGAGACAGGAGAGCGAAGGCTCAAACTTCTCCTCACTTGACTATGCCGGCACCATCGACTTTACATACGACAAGGCTACCGAGTGGTATAAAGGTCTGCTCAAGCGATTACTAGACATGGGCGTGAAGTGTATAAAGACCGACTTTGGTGAGAATATCCACATGGATGCCGTTTACAAGAATATGACGCCTGAGCAACTTAACAACATCTACGCTTTGCTCTATCAAAAGGCTGCATACGAGATAACACGCGAAGTAACGGGCGACGGAATCGTCTGGGCGCGCGCAGCATGGGCAGGTTGCCAACGCTATCCGCTACATTGGGGCGGAGACTCATGCTCGTCATGGGACGGATTGGCTGGTTCGCTTAAGGGTGGACTTCACTTCGGACTGTCAGGCTTTGCCTTCTGGAGTCACGATGTGCCTGGATTCCATACGCTTCCTAACTTCATGAATACGGTTGTCGATGACAAGGTTTACGTTCGCTGGACGCAGTTTGGCGTATTCTCTTCACACATGCGCTATCACGGCACGAACAAGCGAGAACCATGGCATTATCCTTCCATCGCGACTATCGTTAAGAAGTGGTGGAACCTTCGCTACATGCTTCTTCCTTATATAATAAAGGAGAGCGAAAAGGCCGTGAAGGGTGGCGGCACTCTCGTTCAAGCACTCATCTATCATCATCCCGAAGACAAAATCTGCTGGCACATAGACGACGAATACTACTTTGGCGACGACATGCTCGTGGCTCCTGTAATGAATGCCGACGATACGCGAGACATCTATCTGCCTGAAGGCGAATGGATAGAGTTCTTTACTGGTCAACAGTTCCCAGGGCTCAAGTGGCTCAACAACGTGAAAGTGCCTCTTGATCTAATGCCTGTCTTCATACGCAAGGGAGCGGAGATTCTTATCTATCCTGAGCTCGTGAACTCTACCGATGATATGGACATGAATAAGGTCATGGTGGTAACAATAGACGAGAACTTCCACGGATTCAATTAAGAATACATAACAGTTAAACAGTTATTGAAAACCGTATTTTAAAAGTATTTCTGCTATGAAAATTATAAATATATGTTCAGAAAACAGCGTTGTGCAGAAGATTATGTCTGAACTTCGCGACGTAAACATTCAGAAGAATAGCCACCGTTTCCGCTGGAACATGCAACGACTCGGGTGGATAATGGCATACGAGGTGAGTAAGACCCTCAGCTATCAGACATCTGATATACAGACTCCTCTCGGCATAGCAAAACATAATCTCTCAGCCGACAAGGTGGTTCTCGCCACAATCTTCCGCGCAGGATTGCCTTACCATGAGGGCTTTCTTGATGTCTTTGACGGCGCGGAGAATGCCTTCGTCAGCGCCTATCGTTACTACAGGGATAAGGACTGTCAGGAGGTTGGCATTAAGGTGGAGTACATAGCTGCGCCTGATATCAACGATAAGGTTGTCATTATTGCCGACCCTATGCTTGCCACAGGCGGCAGCTTCGAGCTAGCAATAGAGGCACTCTCTTCTCACGGCACGCCGAAGCATACGCATATTTGCGCAGTTGTTTCCTCACAACAGGGTATAAACTATCTGGAGAAGCTTTACAAAGACAAGAATGTGACTATTTGGACGGTGGTCATCGACCCTGAACTGAACGACAAGAAGTACATCGTGCCAGGACTTGGCGATGCCGGCGACCTTTGTTACGGAACGAAATTATAACCTCCACTTAATAACCCTTATTCAATAGATATGAAAAAACTTATTTCATCAGCTATAATAGCATCTTCGCTCTTCGTGCCGTCGCTCGTTCAGAGAGTAAATGCGCAAGGAATAACTGACACAAAGAACAGCAAGCGAGCCGTCGTTACTGCTGCTCCGATGAACGCTACCCGATGGACAGACGGCTTCTGGGGAGAACGCTTCATCGTGTATAGCACAGTTTCCGTACAAGACATGTGGAAGACATGGCAGTCGGACAAGTGCAACGGTTTCCAGAACTTCCTTGTCGCTTCTGGCAAGAAGGAAGGTCGCCACAGAGGACCAGCCTTCCATGATGGTGACATGTACAAATGGTTTGAGTCGCTCGTGGCTGTCTATGCTATCACGAAAGACCCGAAGCTCGCAGAGATAATGGACGAGTTTGTGGATGCCGTACTGAAGTCGCAGCGCGAGGATGGCTATATCAACACTCCCGTGACCATCGTCGAGATGAACGAGCGTAAAAAGATAGCCGATGCTGGAAAGGATAATACCGTGGTTGGTACAGATACTGGTACTGGTAAGGACGGAGCCTTCGGAAACCGCCTGAACTTCGAGACCTACAATATGGGACATCTTATCACGGCGGCAATACTCTACCATCGCGTTACGGGTAAGACGGATCTCTTGGAATGTGCAAAGCGTGCTGCCGATTTCATGTACGACTATTGGAAGAAAGCCCCTACGACGATGGCTTACAACTCCATTTGTCCTTCTCACTACATGGCTATGTCCGAGCTATATCGCGAGACGCAGAATCAGAAGTACAAGGATCTCGCAGAAGCTTTCATCAACATTCGTGACTCCATAAAGGACGGTACTGACGACAATCAGGATCGCATTCCTTTCCGTCAGCAGTACAAGGCGATGGGGCATTCTGTTCGCGCAAATTACCTCTACGCTGGAGTTGCCGACCTCTACCTTGAAACTGGCGAGGAGCAGCTGAAGAAGAATCTTGACTCCATCTGGGAAGACCTTACTTTCCGCAAGATGTACATCAACGGTGCCTGTGGTGCACTCTACGACGGCACTTCGCCTGACGGTACCGACTACAAGCCGATAAACGTGCAAAAGGTTCACCAGAGCTACGGTCGCCCTTATCAGTTACCTCACTCTACGGCTCACAATGAGACATGCGCAAATATCGGCAATATGCTCTTCAACTGGCGCATGTTCATCACTTCTGCTTGTCCGCGATACGTTGATGTTATGGAAAATTGCTTCTACAACAGCATCCTTCCTGGCATTTCGTTAGATGGCACAAAGTACTTCTATGTAAACCCTCTTCGCCTTGACAGCGACCTTCCTTACACCCTTCGTTGGGGCAAGGAGCGCAAGAGCTATATTTCCTGCTTCTGCTGTCCTCCTAATACATTACGTACTCTCTGCGAGGTGCAAAACTACGCTTATGCCGTTGACCGCAACGAAATCTACGTAAACCTCTATGGCTCAAATACATTCACAGTAAATCTCTCTGAGGTTGGCGAGGTTTCTCTCTCTCAGCAAACGAATTATCCTTGGGACGGTCATATAAACATCAAGGTGGATAAAGTGAAGAGCAAGAAGGAGTTTACTATCTCTCCTCGTATTCCAGAATGGGCAGACGATATGGAGATTACGGTAAACGGCGAACCATGGGACTACCATTTTACCAAGGGCTATGGCTATGTGACAATCAAGCGCAAGTGGAAGAAGGGCGATGTTATCTGTATTGATATGCCGATGAGGACAAAGATATACGAAAGTAATCCGCTCGTTGAGGAGAACCGCGGTCAGGTTTGCGTGCAGAGAGGTCCTATACTCTACTGTATTGAGAGCAACGACCTTAACGGAACAGACATGAACGACATCACAATTCCGCTCGACGCTAAGTTTACGCCTGTGGAAATGACTATTGAAGGCTCAAGGATGATTGCTCTAGAAACAGAAGCTGTAGTGCGACAACAAAAGGATTGGACAAACACCCTCTATCGCGAAGTTTCCCGAAGCGAGAAGAAGCAGACGATTCGCCTTATCCCTTACTATGCTTGGGGCAACCGCGGCAAGAGCGATATGACCGTATGGATGCCTATGGCTAACAGATAGTTCTATTCGCTTTCAGATGAGAAAATGAATAACTAAGTAGGTTTGTGCCTACTTATAAGAAACAAAATATCCTGCAATCGTTACGGTTGCAGGATATTTGGATTAATTATATTCGCGCAATGGCGTGAGAATTATATTAGTCGATAAGTGTAACTGCGCGAACACGAGAGAGTGTCTCTGGTGTCATCTGCAAATAGCTTGCGATGTAAACAAGAGGAGCACGGAGTGAAACCTGTGGATGCATCTTGAAGAAACGCTTGTAGCGATCCTGAGCAGTCTCGAAACGAACAAGGTCGGCATGCACCTGTGAGTTGATGAGTGAACGTTCAAGAATCTTGCGGTAGAGAATCTGGATGTTTTGGTTGTGCATTGCTACCATCTCAAGCTGCTTCTTTGGAATGGCAAAGAGAATGCTCTGCTCGAGAGATTCAATTTGGAGGCGTGTTGGCTCCTCCTTGAAAAGGCTTTCGATACAGTAAACCATACCACCTTCTACGCCAAGGTGCTCAGTAACCTCCTTACCGTTCTTTACATAGAACTGACGGATGAGACCTTTGTGGATGTAATAGAAGTTCTCGCAGATTTCACCCTCACCGAGAATGAGCTGGTTCTTCTTGAACTTCATTGGAATGAGAAGACTCTCGAGCTCGTCGAGATCCTCATGAGACATTGTAGAGTAGAGGCGTGCAAGTTCGCGTGCAACATCGCGACTGAGCTTCTGAAGATCTCTCATTGTCTTCGTCTTCTTGTTAGGTTCTGGTGTCAACATAATGTTTGTGAATTATAAATATTGTTTTTTTTTATTAATCCAACTTGAGTACGGCGAGGAAAGCCTTCTGTGGTACTTCCACATTGCCTATCTGCTTCATGCGCTTCTTTCCCTTCTTCTGCTTTTCAAGGAGTTTGCGCTTTCGGCTGACGTCACCACCGTAACATTTCGCCGTAACGTCCTTACGCACGCACTTGATTGTCTCGCGGGCAATGATCTTTGCGCCCACAGCAGCCTGAATGGCTATGTCGAACTGCTGACGAGGGATGAGCTCCTTTAGTTTCTCGCACATACGACGACCGAAGGTTTCGGCATTATCGCGGTGGGTGAGGGTACTGAGGGCGTCAACTTGTTCGCCGTTAAGAAGGATATCAAGCTTTGCAAGGTTTGAAGGGCGATAACAGTCGATGTGGTAGTCGAAGGAAGCGTAGCCTTTAGAAATGCTCTTGAGCTTGTCGTAGAAGTCTATCACGATTTCGCCAAGCGGTATCATGAAGTGTAGTTCTACGCGGTTTCCGCTGATATATTCCTGCTTCAGGAGTTCGCCTCGCTTGTCAAGGCAGAGCTTCATGATAGGACCGATGAACGTTGTGAGCGTAATGATTGACGCCTTGATGTAAGGCTCCTCAATATGGTCGATCATCGTGAGGTCAGGAAGTCCTGAAGGGTTGTGAACTTCTTTGCTCCCGCCCTGCTTGTCGTAAACCATGTAAGACACGTTCGGAACGGTTGTGATAACGTCCATGTTGAACTCGCGGTCGAGGCGTTCCTGTACGATCTCCATGTGAAGAAGACCTAAGAAGCCGCAACGGAAACCGAAGCCGAGAGCAACGGAACTTTCTGGCATGAAAGTAAGCGAAGCATCGTTAAGCTGTAGTTTCTCGAGCGATGAACGAAGGTTCTCGTAGTCATTAGGGTCAATAGGATAGACGCCTGCAAACACCATTGATTTTACTTCCTGGAAACCTTCTATGGCTTTTTCGCAAGGACGAGCAATGTGAGTGATGGTATCGCCCACCTTTACTTCCTTAGAATCCTTAATGCCGCTGATGATGTAACCTACGTCACCAGTAGAGAGTTCTTGCTTAGGCACCATGTCCATCTTCAAGATTCCGATTTCGTCGGCAGAATACTCCATTCCTGTTGCGAAGAGTTTCACCTTGTCGCCTTTGCGTATCTTGCCGTTCTCCACCTTGAAGTAGGCAATAATGCCTCGGAAAGAGTTGAATACAGAGTCAAAGATAAGTGCCTGTAGTGGTGCTTCTGTGTCGCCTGTTGGAGCAGGAACGCGCTCTACGATTGCTTCAAGGATTTCTTCTACACCTTCTCCAGTACGACCAGAAGCGCGGATTATTTCGGAACGGTCGCAACCAAGAAGTTCAACTATTTCGTCTTCCACCTCGTCTGGCATAGCCGATGGCATGTCAATCTTGTTTATTACAGGTATGATTTCCAGGTCATGGTCAATAGCCATGTAGAGGTTGGAGATTGTCTGTGCCTGAACACCCTGTGAAGCATCTACGATGAGAAGTGCGCCCTCGCAAGCTGCTATTGAACGAGAAACTTCGTATGAGAAGTCAACGTGTCCTGGAGTATCTATGAGATTTAGTACGTATTCTTCACCGCCGTGAGAGTACTGCATCTGTATTGCATGACTTTTAATAGTGATGCCTCTCTCCTTTTCTAGATCCATATCGTCAAGCATCTGGCCTTCCGTAATCTGAATGGTGCCTGTCTTCTCAAGGAGACGGTCGGCAATTGTAGATTTGCCATGGTCGATGTGTGCGATGATACAGAAATTTCTAATGTGATCCATTTTGCTCATAAAGAGTTTTTTTCGCATATTTGGTGGCGATTTCTTCATACGTTCAGGCACAATATGTGCATCTCGTTTTGCCACCTTGATTTATTATAACGATTTGAATTATTCTTGATTTTTGTTATGCAAAGTTACAACTTTTTCTTTTATTTGCAACAAAAAAGGCAAAAAAAATAAACAAAAGTCAAATTATTTATGAAAAAAGCCTTGATTTTGGCTAAATCTGCATATAATTTATGTCAATTATCGGCTATTTTGCTGTTAAGTTTGTTAAAAGTTGTCTGCGCATTTTCTTAATTTTGCACGCGGAAAACAAACAGAAATAATACATTATATATTATTTTTTAGATGGCAAGATCAAAGAAACCGCTTCCACTTTTGGAAGGAATAGAAATAACAGATTACGCTGCAGAAGGAAAATCCCTCGCTCGCATAATTTATGGAAACAGTAATGTAGACGAGAATGGAGTTCAGCATCCACTGGTGCTTTTCGTGCCATGGACAGTTCCAGGTGACATCGTGGATGTACAGATTCGCAGAAAGAAGAACTCTTTCCTTGAGGGAGAAGCTGTGCGCTTTGTGAAATACAGCGAACGAAGAAGAGAGCCGAAATGCCAGCATTTTGGAATATGCGGTGGATGTAAGTGGCAGATGATTCCTTACGAGGAGCAACTGCGCATGAAGCACAAGCAGGTTTCGGATCAACTACATCGCATAGGTAAGATTGAACTCCCAGAGATTCAACCAGTTCTTGGTAGTGTGAAAGAGTTTGAATACCGAAACAAGGTGGAATTCAGCTGCTCGAACAAGCGTTGGCTTACTCTTGAAGAAGTGAAGTCTGGTGTAAAATACGACAATATGAACGCCGTAGGTTTCCATATAACAGGTGCTTTCGACAAGATTTATCCGATAGAGAAATGCCTTCTGATGGATGACCTTCAAAACCGTCTCCGCAACTTCATTCGCGATTATGCCAACGAGAACGGCATAAGCTTCTTCGACGTTCGCGGTCAGCAGGGCTTGCTCCGTGACATGATGATTCGTAACTCAAACTCTGACGAATGGATGCTCCTTGTACAATTTAAGCTTGACCATGAGAACGATTTTGACGGAGACAAGGGCAAGGCGATGTCCATTTTGGAAGCTATTCATCAGAACTTCCCAGAAATAACCTCGCTACTTTGGACGGATAACCAGAAGTGTAACGACACGTTTGGCGATCTCCCTGTGAATGTCTATTATGGCAACGACCATATCTTTGAGTTGATGGAAGACCTTCGCTTCAAGGTAGGTCCGAAGAGTTTCTATCAGACTAATACGGAGCAGGCGCTTGAGCTTTACAAGGTTGCACGTAGCTTTGCTGAACTCTCTGGCGAAGAACTTGTCTATGACCTTTATACCGGTACAGGAACAATAGCAAACTTCGTGGCTGGAAAGGCTAAGCATGTTATCGGAATTGAGTATGTGCCAGAGGCTATTGAGGACGCGAAGATAAACTCAGAGATAAACAATGTGAAGAACACGGAGTTCTACGCGGGCGACATGAAGGATATTCTAACTGAAGAATTCGTAAAGGAACACGGTCAGCCGGACGTCATCATAACCGACCCTCCGCGTGCGGGAATGCATACGGATGTGATTAACGTGATACTTAGCGCAAAGCCAAAGCGCATAGTATATGTAAGTTGTAATCCTGCCACCCAGGCACGCGACCTCCAGCTTCTTGACTGCGACTACAAGGTTACGAAGGTACAGCCGGTGGACATGTTTCCTCATACACCACATGTAGAGAATGTAGTACAGTTAGTAAGACGCGATGCTTAAATTCCTGAAGACCTTCACATTGCCGGTTTCCATAGCTCTTGGCACGATTATTTACATGATATTCTACTACGTGCCGTTCCTTGATGAAGCTGGAGATGTGCTTTATCCCATAATAAAGGACCTGTTGCCATGGGCGATGTCGGTCATTCTTTTCGTAACATTCCTTAAACTGAATTATCATGAGGTAGGTATAAGGAAATGGCATGTGGCTATTCTGGTTGCACAATTGGTCATGTCTGTTGCTTGTGTGGCTGTGATAAACGGCTTCGGATTGGAAGCAGAGATGAAGATTCTTGTGGAGGGTGTGCTGATCTGCATAATCTGTCCTTCAGCCATAGCGGCATCCGTGGTTGCAGCGAAACTTGGTGGAAACCTTACTGAGATGACAACTTATACAGTATTGAGCAATATCGTTGCAGTTTTTTCTATGCCGTTACTCTTCCCCATGGTTGAGAAATCAGCAGACATGAGCTTTGTCTCTGCCGCTCTCATCATCCTGAACAAGACGATTAAGATACTGCTTTGCCCTCTCTTTCTTGCTGCAATTGTCAAGAAGTTTCTACCAAAAGTATATGAGTTTATAACAGGTATAAACGACCTGAACTTCTATCTTTGGGCAATAATGCTTGCCGTGGTTACGGGTGTTACCGTGCAGAACATCTACCATACGGACATCTCAAAAGTGTTCCTCTTTTGGATTGCTCTTTCGGCTGCTGTGGTAACAATATTGCAATTCGTACTCGGAAAGACGCTTGGAGGAATGTTTGGGAGCAGAATAGACGGCGGCCAAGGTCTCGGACAGAAGAATACGACATTCGCCATCTGGTGTGCCTTTACTTACTTGAATCCAGTATCATCTCTTGCTCCTGGTTGTTATATTTTGTGGCAAAACATCTTCAATTCATGGCAACTTTGGAGGAACGAACAGAAGGCAAAGTTCAAAATTTGGTAGAATTCCAATCAGTTTCTTAGCCAAATTTGACAATAAATAGCAAAAAATATGCTGATTTCTTAGAATAAATTTGCTATTTATAAAGCATTTGTGTAACTTTGCACACGATTTGCGAGATAAATGGAAGTTTTTGTGTGATGAATGCAAAAGCAGACAGATGTCCACAACAAAAAAGGAAATAAAACGAATTAAATAAAATGGCAAAACAAAATCAAACTCAGACACCTGATGAAATGCAGGTAATGCTCAACAAGAGCGAAGCTTTCATTACTAAGTACAAAAAGCAGATGATTGCTGCCGTAGCTGCTATCGTTGTAGTAGCTGGTGGTTTGTTCTTCTACAACAACTATAGCAAGTCTGCTCAGGAAGAGGCAAGCGACGCTATGTTTGCTGCTCAGGAGTATTTCGCTAACCAGAAGTATCACGAAGCACTCAATGGCGACAAGAAGGCATGCAAGGGTTTCAAGTATGTTGCAGACAACTACTCTTCTACAAAGGCAGGTAATCTTGCAAAGCTCTACGCTGGTCTTTGCGCTGCTAATCTTGAAAAGTGGCAGGATGCTGTAAGCTACCTCGAGGATTATTCTTCAAAGGGTGACGCTATCGTTTCTCCAGCAGCTCTCTTCGCTCTCGGTAACGCATACGCTAACACAAAGAATCTTGAAAAGGCAGTTGAAACTATGAAGAAAGCTGCTGCTGAGGCTGATTCTGAGGCTAAGGACGGTGTGAACAACAGCTTCTCTCCAACTTACCTTCTTCGTGCTGCCGACATTCTTCTTTCTCAGAACAAGAATGACGAGGCTCTCGCAATCTATCAGGACATTAAGAAGAAGTATGTTAATAGCATGGCATATCAGGAAATTGACAAGTATATTGAACGAGCTTCACAGAAATAATACATTATTATAAAGGCGGCTCTAAAAAGTCGCCTTTTTCGTTATTATACCTTTTACTATTAACTAATAAAACTAACAAAAAACTTGTAATGGCTACAGAACTTAGAACTAAGGAAGAAGCCCAACAAGTACCAGACGCCTCGAATATGTGCTTTGGTATTGTTGTGGCAGAATGGAATCCGGAAATCACAAATGCTCTTCTTGAGGGCTGTGTTAGTACTCTTAAGAAATACGGTGCAGATCCAGATAACATACATGTAAAGTCAGTACCTGGCAGTTTTGAGCTTATCTATGGCGCTCGCCAACTCACAAAGAACGACTTCTATGACGCTGTTATCGTACTTGGAAGTGTTATCCGTGGCGAAACTCCTCACTTTGACTACATTTGCGAAGGAGTAACATACGGAATTTCTCGCCTAAATGCTACTCAAGACATTCCTGTGGTTTATGGTCTTCTTACTACCGAAGATTTACAACAGGCAAAGGAACGTGCTGGCGGTAAACTTGGCAACAAGGGAGCTGAATGCGCCATAGTTGCAATAAAAATGGCAAAGTTCTAAACAGAACTAAGTAGGTTTGCCTACTTATCCCGAAATACTTACTATGAAATTCATTTCTTGGAACGTAAACGGCATCAGAGCTTGTGTAGGCAAAGGTTTTAAAGACGCTTTCACAAGCCTTGACGCCGATTTTTTTTGCCTTCAAGAAACAAAGATGCAAGCAGGACAGCTGAATCTTGAGTTTGAAGGCTATGAGTCGTATTGGAACTATGCCGAGAAGAAAGGTTATTCCGGAACTGCGATTTTCACAAAACACCATCCGCATAACGTAACTTACGGCCTTGGTATAGAAGAACATGACCATGAAGGACGTGTGATAACGCTAGAGTACGAAAGTTTCTACTTTATAACCGTCTATGTACCAAACTCTCAAGACGAGCTTCAGCGCCTTGATTATCGCATGACTTGGGAAGATGCTTTTAGAGCTTACGTCTGTGAACTTGACAAGAAAAAGCCTGTCATCTTTTGTGGCGACCTTAATGTTGCGCATAAGGAAATCGACTTGAAAAATCCAAAGACAAACCATAGAAGCGCAGGTTTTACGGACGAAGAGCGAGGCAAGTTCACGGAACTTCTTGAAGCAGGTTTCACCGATACATTTCGCTACTTCTATCCTGATCAAGAGCAAATCTACTCTTGGTGGTCGTATCGCTTCAAGAGCAGAGAAAGAAACACGGGCTGGCGTATTGATTATTTCGTGACATCTGTGCGACTTAACGAGAAGCTTCAGGACGCTAAGATTCACAATGAAATTTACGGTTCTGACCATTGTCCTGTGGAAGTGGAGATCAATTTTTAATCGTAAATCATACATCATACATCATATATCATATATCATATATCATATATCGTATATCATTAATGTAGTTATGCTTGACAATCAAGAAGAACTCTTCCCTGTATGTGATGAGGAGGGTAGGGTAGTGGGTAAGATCTCTCGTGGCGAAGCTCATTGTGGTACAAAGATTCTTCACCCCGTTGTCCACCTTCATGTATTCAATTCAAAGGGCGAATTGTACTTGCAGCATCGTCCTAAATGGAAAGATATTCAGCCGGACAAATGGGACACCGCTTGTGGTGGTCATGTTGATTATGGGGAAACTGTAGAGGACGCACTAAAGCGTGAAGTTCGTGAGGAACTTGGCATAACAGATTATGAACCGAAGTTCCTTACAAGATATATTTTTGAGGGACCTCGTGAACGGGAACTTGTCAATGTCTATACCACAGTTTACGATGGTGAAGTATGTCCAAGCGAAGAACTCGACGGAGGAAGATTCTTCTCTTGTCAGGAAATTCTTGAAAATCTATCTACAGGATTATTTACTCCGAACTTCGTAGATGAATACCAGAGACATGTAAAAATGTGTCAAAAAACATATTAATTTGATACTTTTTGTCTTTTTAATCATTATATTTGATTAATTTTGCAGAAATTTTTAACTCAACCTATCTAACTATTCAATAATATGAGTCAATATCTTCTTGGTTTTGATGTCGGCACATCTTCAGTAAAGGCTTCACTAGTTGACGTGGAAACTGGTCAGATGGCTGCTACAGCTTTTTATCCAGAAAAAGAAGCAACTATTATCGCGGTTCAACCTGGTTTTGCAGAGCAGGAACCTCACACTTGGTGGGAGTATGCTAAGCAGTCTGTAAAGAAAATAATGTCTGATGCTAACGTAACAGGCGAAGACATCAAGGCAATCGGTATCTCTTATCAGATGCACGGTCTTGTTTGTATTGATAAGGACAATAATGTGCTCCGTCCTTCTATCATCTGGTGCGACTCTCGTGCTGTGCCTTATGGCGAGAAGGCGTTCAACGAACTAGGTGCTGAACAATGTCTCTCACACCTCCTCAACTCTCCAGGTAACTTCACAGCAGCAAAGCTTGCATGGGTAAAGGCAAACGAGCCAAACGTATTCGCTGAGGTTGATAAGTTTATGCTTCCTGGCGACTACCTTGCAATGATGCTTTCTGGCGAGGTTAACACCACTATCTCCGGACTTTCAGAAGGCATGTTCTGGGACTTTAAGGAGAAAGCTCCAGCCAAGTTCCTTATGGATTACTACGGATTCGACGAGAGTATGGTGCCTACAATCGTACCTACCTTCTCTGAACAATGCTATGTTAACGCTGAAGCTGCAGCAGAACTTGGCCTTAAGGAAGGTACTCCAATCTCTTATCGTGCTGGTGACCAGCCAAATAACGCTCTCTCTCTCAATGTATTCAACCCTGGTGAAATCGCAGCTACTGCTGGAACTTCTGGTGTTGTTTACGGTGTGCTCGGCGAGGTAAACTATGACAAGAAGTCACGAGTAAATACTTTCGCACATGTTAACTACACTCAAGAACTCGAGCGCCTTGGCGTTCTTCTTTGCATTAACGGTACAGGTATTCTCAATGCTTGGATTCGTCGCAACGTTGCTCCAGAAGGAATCTCTTATCCTGAGATGAACGACATGATGGCTAATGTAGCTATCGGTTCAGAGGGAGTTTCTATTATTCCATTCGGAAACGGCGCAGAGCGTGTTCTTGAGAACAAGGAAATCGGTTGCCAGATTCATGGCATCAACTTCAACAAACACTCTAAGGCTCACATCATGCGTGCTGCTCAGGAAGGTATCGTATTCTCATTCTGCTATGGTATGGAAATCATGCAGCAGATGGGTATGGACATCTCTAAGATTCACGCTGGAAAGGCAAATATGTTCCTTTCAGACATCTTCCGCAACACTCTTGCTTCTGTTTCTGGCGCTACAATTGAACTTATGGAAACTGATGGTTCTGTAGGTGCTGCTAAGGGTGCTGGTATCGGTGCTGGTATCTACAAGGACAACAACGAAGCATTTGCTACTCTCAAGAAGCTTGGTACTATCGAACCTGATACAGCTAAGGAAGCTGAGTACAAGGCTGCTTACGAGAACTGGAAGTCTGTTCTTGAGAAGAATATCTAATAAATTTTCTATTTTTGCCACTTTCCAATTGGCTATTTAGAAAATTTACTTTATTACAATAAATAGGGCGAAGTTTTCTGAGTCGCAGCAATGCGATAAACTCGGAAATCCTCGCCCTACATTTTTCTTCAATTTTCCAACCAAGAAACATACTTAAAAAGTAGGCTGATACTTTTCTTTTTTATCATCGTTCTTTTCTTCGTTTTGCTTGTATGCTTTTACAATCTTATTAACAAGATGATGCCTCTGAATGTCTTTGCCATTCATGCGTACAATAGAAATCTCTGGTATTGAGTCGAGTAGGGTAGTGGCCTCAATCAATCCACTTCGTACTCCTTTCGGTAGGTCTATCTGAGCAGGATCTCCTGTAATAATCATCTTTGTGTTCCATCCCATTCGAGTAAGAAACATACGCATCTGGGCGGAAGTCGTGTTTTGTGCTTCATCAAGAATAACAACTGCGTCGCTCAAAGTACGTCCTCGCATAAAGGCAAGAGGAGCTATCTGTATGATGTTCTTTTCCATCATGTCAGCAAGTTTCGCCTGTGGAATCATGTCTTCAAGAGCGTCGTACAGAGGCTGTAAATAAGGATCAATCTTATCTTTCATGTCTCCAGGAAGGAAACCGAGTTTCTCTCCTGCTTCAACGGCAGGTCTTGACAGAATAATTCTCTTTATCTGCTTGTCTTTCAAGGCTTTAACGGCAAGAGCAATGCTAAGATATGTCTTACCTGTTCCGGCTGGACCAACGGCAAAGATCATATCTTTTGCGTAGAAAGAATCTATCAGAGTCTGCTGATTCTCAGATTTAGCCTTAATAGCCTTTCCATTAATATTATAGCAGACAACGCCGCTAACGGATTCTTCGTTGGTTTTTTCGCCGTTTGTTATGTTCAGAATGTCCTCAAGAGAAATCTTATTAAACTGATAAAGATGTTTCTCCATTGAAGAGATAACCTTGCTGACAATTTCAAGTTCAGAATCTTCGCCGTAAAGCTTCAAGACATTATCGCGACCAACAATTCTTACTTTAGGATAAAGCGAACGCAACATCTGAAGATTAGCATTCTTAACTCCGTAAAACATTACGGGGCTAACTTCATTTAATATTATTGTTAGTTCTTTCAATTTAATTATATTTGATTTTACATTTTTTCCACATTTCCACGTTTATATATAATAACGTGGAAACGTGGAAAATAATATATTTAATCAGTATTAATAAATGATATTTTAAATGTTTTATACCTCTATTTATCATAATACCGATACTTGGAAATTTTGGAAATAATTTGTAAGGCGAGGATTCCGAGCCGTTTCGACCGCATAAAACCTGAATCGCTGCTCAGTAAACTTCGCCCTACATATTGTGGACAAAATTAATATTCACCCCAAGCCTTGA
>JAZLKJ010000089.1:0-18318 GCA_045597565.1 Prevotella sp.
ACTCTCTGACTCACTCAAGGGTAAGCAGGGACGTTTCCGTCAGAACCTCCTCGGTAAGCGTGTTGACTATTCTGCACGTTCGGTAATCGTTGTAGGTCCAGAGCTCAAGATGGGTGAGTGTGGTCTTCCAAAGCTCATGGCAGCCGAACTCTATAAGCCATTCATTATCCGCAAGCTTATTGAGCGCGGAATCGTGAAGACTGTTAAGTCTGCAAAGCGTATTGTTGACCGTCGTGAGCCAATCATCTGGGACATCCTTGAGAACGTAATGAAGGGCCATCCAGTTCTCTTGAACCGTGCGCCAACGCTTCACCGTCTCGGTATTCAGGCATTCCAGCCAAAGCTCATTGAAGGTAAGGCTATTCAGCTCCATCCACTCGCATGTACAGCGTTCAACGCTGTCTTTGATGGTGACCAGATGGCTGTCCATCTCCCACTTTCTAACGAAGCAATCCTTGAAGCACAGATTCTGATGCTTCAGAGCCATAATATCCTCAACCCTGCAAACGGTGCGCCTATCACAGTGCCTTCTCAGGACATGGTGCTCGGTCTTTATTATATTACAAAGATCCGTCCGGGTGCTAAGGGTTCTGGCCTCAAGTTCTATGGACCTGAAGAGGCTATCATTGCTTACAATGAAGGTCGCTGCGAGCTCCACGCTCCAGTGCAGGTTGTTGTAGAGGATGTTGATGAGAATGGCGAGTATGTACAGAAGATGGTAGAGACATCTGTTGGTCGTGTTATCGTAAACGAACTCGTACCACGTGAAATGGGCTTCGTAAACACTATCATCTCTAAGAAGTCACTCCGCGACATTATCACTGATGTTATCAAGAAGGTAGGTTTTGCTTCTGCATGTGAGTTCCTTGATGGTATCAAGAACCTTGGTTACCGCATGGCTTACGAAGCAGGTCTTTCGTTCAACCTTGATGATATCATCATCCCTGATTCTCGTGCGTCTATCATCAAGAAGGGTGAAGACGATGTAAGGCAGATTACCGACAACTACAACATGGGATTCATCACAGATACAGAGCGTTACAATCAGGTTATCGATACATGGACTCATGTTAACAACGACATCGGTGATGTCCTCATGAAAGAAATGACAGAGGCTGACCAGGGCTTTAACGCTGTCTTCATGATGCTTGACTCCGGTGCCCGTGGTTCTAAGGACCAGATCAAGCAGCTTGCAGGTATGCGTGGTCTTATGGCTAAGCCACAGAAGGCAGGTGCTGAAGGTCGTGATACTATTGAGAACCCTATCCTTTCTAACTTCAAGGTAGGTATGTCAGTGCTTGAGTACTTCATCTCTACTCACGGTGCTCGTAAGGGTCTTGCCGATACTGCGATGAAGACAGCCGATGCAGGTTACCTCACACGTCGTCTCGTTGACGTTTCTCACGACGTCATCATCAATGAGGAAGACTGCGGTACTCTCCGTGGTCTTGAGTGTACAGCACTCAAGAAGGGTGACGATGTCATCTCTTCACTCTACGAGCGAATACTCGGTCGTGTGTCAGTGCATGATGTTATCCATCCACAGACAGGCAAGCTTATCGTGGCTGCCGGTCATGAGATTACAGAGTCTATCGCACAGGCTATTGAAGACTCACCAATCGAGATGGTTGAGATTCGTTCCGTACTCACCTGCGAAAGCCGTCAGGGCGTCTGCATGAAGTGTTACGGTCGTAACCTTGCTACTGCTAAGATGGTACAGAAGGGTGAGGCTGTCGGTGTTATCGCTGCACAGGCTATTGGTGAACCTGGTACTCAGCTTACTCTCCGTACATTCCACGCTGGTGGTATTGCCGGTGGTGCTGCTGCCAACGCATCTATTGTTGCTAAGCACGAAGCACTTCTCGAGTTCGACGAACTCAAGACAGTTCCTTTCGTTGATGAGGCTGGCAAGGAGTGCGAGATGGTAATCAGCCGTCTTACTGAAGTTCGTTTCATTGAGCCACATACAAAGATTCTTCTTTCTGTTATGCCTATCCCATACGGTTCTACGCTCTATGCTGCCGAAGGCGATAAGGTTAAGAAGGGCGACCTCGTTGCTAAGTGGGACCCATTCAACGGTGTCATTGTATCCGAGTTCCCTGGTAAGGTTCGCTTCAAGGACATCAAGGAAGGCGTTACATTCTCTGCTGAGACCGATGCCCAGACTGGTTTCGCTGAGCGTATCATCATTGAGAACAAGTCAAAGACAGATATGTTCGTTCCTACTTGTGAGATTCTCAATGAGGACGAAGAGATCGTTGCTTCATACGTGTTCCCTGTAGGTGCTCACATCAGTGTTGAGGATGGCGAGACAGTAACATCAGGTGCTACACTCGTTAAGATTCCTCGTAATGTTGCCAAGGGTGGTGATATCACATCAGGTCTCCCACGTGTTACAGAGCTCTTCGAGGCTCGTAACCCATCAAACCCAGCAGTCGTTTCTGAAATCGACGGTGAGGTTACTCTTGGTCGCGTTAAGCGTGGTAACCGCGAAATCGTTGTCAGATCTAAGTCTGGCGAAGAGCGCAAGTACCTCGTTAACATGTCTAACCAGATTCTCGTTCAGCAGGGCGATGCCGTACGTGCCGGAACACCACTTTCAGACGGTGCCGTTACACCAGCCGACATCCTCTCTATCAAGGGCCCTACTGCCGTTCAGGAATATATCGTAAACGGTGTACAGGACGTTTACCGTGCTCAGGGTCTTAAGATCAACGATAAGCACTTCGAGATCGTTGTACGTCAGATGATGCGTAAGGTTCGCATTGACGATCCGGGCGACACTACATTCCTCGAGCAGGAAATGGTTGACAAGCTCGACTTCCGCGAGGAGAACGACCGCATCTGGGGCAAGAAGGTTGTCACTAAGGCGGGCGACTCAGAGAAACTCAAGCCAGGTCAGATTGTTACCCTTCGTCGTCTGCGCGATGAGAACTCAGCTCTCAAGCGCCGTGATATGAAGCTTGTTGAAGTTCGCGATGCAGTTCCTGCAACAGCCACTCAGGTACTCCAGGGTATCACTCGTGCAGCCCTCCAGACTAAGAGCTTCATGTCAGCAGCATCATTCCAGGAGACAACAAAGGTGCTCAACGAGAGTGCTATCCGTGCTAAGTCAGACCATCTCCAGGGTATGAAGGAGAACGTTATCTGCGGTCACCTCATCCCAGCCGGTACTGGTCAGCGTGATTTCGATGACATCATCGTTGCTTCGCGCGATGACTACGAGCGTGCACAACTCACTCGCCAGCACATCACAGATTTATACTAAGAATTGGTAATTGACAATTGATAATCCCCCTCATTCTGCAAATTCGGAGTGAGGGGGATTTTAATAAATAATTATACACACCTACTTATCTTTATGAAGAAATCCCTTATCGTATCATTGTTCATCATGATGTTTCCTTTTGTCGTTATGGCACAGGGAGGTACTGCCAAGCAGAATCGTGGATTGCATGCGTTCATTAACGGAAGCTACCTGCAGGTAAGTTGGCGTATGAGGGCGACAGACGACCCTTTCACTACCAAGTACGAACTATATGCAAACGACAAGCTTGCAGGAACCTACACTACAAAGACCACTGCCCGCTTGGAAGCACGCAAATATACAGGTGCAACACTCAAGCTCGTAGTAAAGGACGCTGATGGAAATGTAATCGATGAGCAGGACGGTGTGAAAGCACATAGCAACGAAGTGCTCGATATTCCGCTGATAGCCCCTGTCATAAACAATCCCCTCACAGGTGCTGCTGTCATCACTTACACCCCTGGCGACTGCTCTGCATACGACATGGACGGCGATGGAGAACAGGAAATCATTCTCAAATGGATGCCTTCCGACCTCTATGACACCACCCTCAAAATAGCGGGCAATGAATTCTTCGACTGCTACAAGCTCGATGGCACCCGACTCTGGCGCATTGATATGGGGCAGAACTCCGTGGCAGGCAACAACATGCCTTTCATGTGCTGGGACTTCGATGGCGACGGTAAGGGCGAGATGATCGTAAAGTCTGCTCCCGGCACGAAGGATGCCACAGGTAAATACGTTGGAGAAGGACTTTCTGGCTATGCCACAGACCTGCAGACTACATACTACAGAGGCTCTGACAAATTGCCAACCAAGGGCGAGGAATGGGTGACATGCTTCGACGGAGCAACCGGTAAGGAACTCTCTTCCTGCCAGTATTGGCCTTATTTCGGAATACAATCAAACTGGAATCCAGGCGGCTCTACTGACGGAGTGACCTATGGTCGTCGTGGCAACGGCTTCAAGGCAAATGTAATCTACATACCTGTTGACGGAGAGCGAAAGCCTTGCTGCTACATGCAGAGAGGAATATATTCCTACGTCTATGCCTTTGCCCTTACATGGGACGGCAAGGAACTGAAGGAAGTTTGGCGACACACATCCGATAAGGCTGGAGAGGGACTATATGCAGAAGGTGCTCATACCCCTATCGCAGCCGATCTTGATGGCGATGGATATGACGAAGTGGCTATCGGCGCCGCCGCCATAGATCATGATGGAACTGTGTTATGGCGCACAGGCCTGGGGCATGGCGATGCAACCCATGTGGGAGAACTAAACCTTGACAACCCAGGTCTTGAGGTTTGGCGTATCACTGAGGGTGCTACGAAATATGATGCGTGTATGATAGACGGAAAGACGGGAAAGATCCTTAATGGCCAGCTATATACTTCAGGCGATGTTGGTAGAGGTGCTTGCTTTGATTTCGACCCAAACTATCCGGGCTGCGAGTATATCCATAACAACAATGGTAAGGTCTTTGACCAAAATGGCAACGAATTGTATAACAAGGATTTGGGAAAGAACAACGGCTATCCAAACTACAGACTCTTCTGGAACGAAGACCTTCTGGACGACCATTATAGCGGAAATTCAATTACCACTTTCGACCAAGCGAGCAAGTCTTTCGTGCGTTGCGTTAAGACCAAGGGTAATACGGATCTGCTGTACAAATATTACAATGGCGTCACCAGTATCAATGATTCAAAGCAGAACCCTCTTATCCTTTGCGACCTTTTCGGCGACTATCGCGAGGAGATAGCATTGTATTCCACTGGTGCAGCAGCAGGACTGAACAGCTATGACTACGCTATCCGCATCATTACGACAACCTACCACACACAGTATAAGCTCCCTTGGCTCCGTGACGACCACACCTACAATATCCAGATAGCTAATCAAAATGTAGGCTATTCAATGCCTCCTCATCTTGGTTACAACGCCTATGCCTATTACCAGGATCTCGCTTCTGGCATAAAGGAGAATAAAGCGGAAACGTCAAAAGGCAAGAAAATGGTTGTCAGACCAAATGGCATGCGTGTGAAAAAACTCATGCCAGGCATCAATATCGTGCGTGAAGCAGACGGCACGGTAAGGAAGATAGTTTATTAAACGAGGCATTACAGTTCATGGTTCTAAGGGATATGGACTATGTGTTGTATAATATACATCAAACCTTTCCTCAAATAATGGGCATAATACTCTTTTATTTTGTTAATTATTCTTAACTTTGCCCCGATAGATGAGCCGTTTTCATAACTGACAACTGCTTGCTTGTTGCCTAAACCCCTGAAAATTAATCAGTATGAAGAATATACTCGCAAATGCGACCTCATGGTATTTCTCCAAGAAAGCGCTGCCTTATTGGGGGGTTTTGCTTGTTGATTGCTGCATTATTGTAGCAGCAGGAATTGTGTCTCACGCTTTCATAACTGGTACTTTACACACACTGACAGTCTTCTGGCAAACAATACTCACATGGTGTTGCTACATGGTCTTCTATCTTGTTGGATTCCGTGCGATGCGCACTTATTCGGGTGTGATACGCTATTCTTCATTTATCGACTTGTTCCGCGTTGCTGTAGCCAATATCATAGGTATAAGTTTGATATTTGCTGTCCGCCATGTGCCTATTATCTCTGACTTTATTCTCAACTTGGAAGTGCCGTATGAGGGAGGCAAGAGTGGTGTTTTTGTGCCTATCGCATGGACAGAATTGCTCACATCTTTCCTTATTTCAACACTCTTCATGTGGGCAATAAGAATCTTCGTGAAGTATCTTTACGACATATATTACGTCAGCGCTTCGGCAAAGAAGGTGTTTATCTATGGCGTGAGAGAAGGCGGTATTGCACTCGCGAAGAGCATTCATGCTTCGGAATCAAAGTTCATCGTTGCTGGTTTCATTTCCGATGATTTGGAAGATGTTGGCCACATGCTCATGGGCGTCAAGATCTACCTGAATGACGATAAGGTTATCCAGCACATGAAAGAAAGTGGCGCACAGACGCTGATGGTCAGCCCTTACAAGAGTGACGACCTGAGAAACAATCAGGAGTTCATTGATGCACTTACCGAGGAGAATATCCGCATGATGATGTACACCCGACAGGAGTGGGACGGAAAGTCAGATCTCAGACAGTCTATGCTCAAGGAAGTGGATATTGAGGATCTTCTTCCTCGCAATCAGATAGATGTTGACCTTGAGGCCATCTCCAGCATACTTTCAGGCAAGTGCCTTCTCGTGACGGGTGCTGCCGGCTCCATCGGTTCTGAGATAGTCCGTCAGTTGGCAAGCTTCAAGCCTTCACAGCTCGTGCTTATAGACCAGGCAGAGACTCCTCTCCACAACATTCGACTGATGATGATGCGTCAGTTTGGCGATATTCCGTGTGAGACCATCACGGCTTCCATCTGCCATAAGATTCACATGGAAACGCTCTTCGCCAAGTATCGTCCAGAATATGTGTTCCACGCAGCTGCTTACAAGCATGTACCGATGATGGAAGACAATCCTGGCGAAGCCGTGGCAAACAACATAGATGGTACTCGCATCATGGCAGATCTCGCCGTAAAGTATGGCGTGAAGAAGTTTGTCATGGTGTCAACAGACAAGGCTGTCAATCCGACAAACGTGATGGGCTGCTCAAAGCGCATCTGCGAAATGTATTGCCAGGCACTGGATAAATACCAGAAGCAGTTGAGATCAGATTCAATAACCAACTTTGTTACCACTCGTTTCGGTAATGTGCTGGGTTCGAACGGCTCGGTTATTCCGCTCTTCAAGGAGCAGATTAAGGCTGGCGGTCCGCTTACGGTTACTCATCCGGACATCATCCGCTATTTCATGCTTATACCAGAAGCCTGTAAGCTCGTGCTGCAAGCTGGCACTATGGGCAAGGGCGGCGAAATCTTTGTCTTCGATATGGGCAAGCCGGTTCGCATTGCCGACCTTGCTAAACGTATGATAAAACTCTCTGGCGCAACAGATGTTGAGATAAAATATACGGGACTTCGCGAGGGTGAGAAACTCTATGAGGAACTCCTCAACAAGGAGGAGAACACCAAGCCTTCTTCACATCCGAAGATAAAACTTGCTGATGTTCGCGAACTTGACTATGCCGAAGTTTCTGCTGAGATAGACAAGCTCGTGGAAATAACCAAGTCAGGCTACGTTGATATGGACATCGTTCGTCAGATGAAAGTTCTAGTGCCTGAGTTCAAATCAAAGAATTCAAAGTACGAAGTCTTAGATAAATAATATAATTATTATGAATATACTTTTAACTGGTGGTGCGGGTTTTATAGCAAGCCACACCATAATAGAACTTGACAAGGCAGGCCATTCTGTGGTCGTTGTAGATAACTTTGTTAATTCACAGCCAGAGGCTCTCCGCAGGGTGGGGGAGATTATCGGCAAGGAAGTGCCTTTCGTTGAGGCTGATGTTCGCGACAAAGCAGCAATGGACAAGGTGTTTACCGACAACAAGATTGACGCAGTCATCCACTTTGCCGGCTTGAAGGCTGTAGGCGAATCTGTTGCCAAGCCACTTGAGTATTACGAGAACAACATGAACGCAACCTTCGTTCTCCTTGAGTCAATGCGCTCTCATGGCTGTAAGAACATCATCTTCTCAAGTTCTGCAACCGTATATGGTGACCCAGCAATCATCCCTATCACGGAAGAATGTCCAAAGGGTCATTGCACAAACCCTTATGGTCAGACAAAGTCAATGCTTGAGGAAGTGCTAATTGACGTGCAGAAGGCTGATTCGGAATGGAACGTTGTGTTGCTCCGCTACTTCAATCCAATTGGTGCGCATAAGAGCGGCAAGATAGGCGAGAACCCTAATGGCATTCCAAACAACCTTATGCCTTACATCACGCAGACCGCCATCGGCATCCGCGAGGAGCTAGGTGTCTTCGGTAACGATTATGACACTCCTGATGGAACAGGCGTACGTGACTATATCCACGTCGTTGACCTTGCTGCCGGCCATGTTGCTGCTCTCAAGGCCATCAACGAGAAGAAGGGACTTGCCATCTACAACCTTGGTACAGGCCACGGCTATTCCGTACTTGATGTAGTGAAGGCATTCGAGAAGGCTAACGACCTCAAGGTGCCTTACGCAATCAAGCCACGCCGTCCAGGCGACATTGCAACCTGCTATTGCAACCCTGCAAAGGCTAAGGCAGAACTTGGTTGGGAGGCACAGTACGGTATAGAGGACATGTGTCGCGACTCATGGAACTTCCAGAAGCAGAACCCTAAGGGCTACGAAGCATAAAAACGACATTTACTTTTACAATCAATAAACCCATAAACTTTATATTTATGCGAGTAATTATCAACAAAAACTACGACGACATGTCTCGCTGGGCTGCAAACTATGTAGCCAGCAAGATTATCGAAGCAAATCCGACACCAGAGAAACCATTCGTACTCGGTTGTCCTACAGGCTCTTCTCCTCTCGGTCTCTACAAGCACCTTATCAAGCTCTACGAGGCAGGAATTATTTCTTTCCAGAATGTTGTTACATTCAACATGGACGAGTATGTTAATCTTCCAGAAGAACACCCAGAAAGATACCATTCTTTCATGTGGACAAACTTCTTCTCTCATATCGACATTAAGAAGGAAAACGTGCATATCCTCAACGGTAACGCACCTGATCTTAAGGAAGAATGCGAGAACTATGAGAAGGCTATCGAGGCAGCAGGCGGCATCGACCTCTTCATGGGCGGTATTGGTCCTGACGGTCATATCGCTTTCAACGAGCCAGGTTCTTCACTCGCATCAAAGACTCGTATCAAGACTCTTACTACAAATACTATCCAGGCAAACAGCCGTTTCTTCAACAACGACCTCTCTCTCGTTCCAAAGCAGGCACTCACTGTTGGTGTAGGCACTGTAATGGCAGCTCGCGAGGTGCTCATCGTTGTCAACGGTCCTGCAAAGAGCCGCGCACTCCACCACATTATCGACGATGGTATCAACCATATGTGGACTTGCTCCGCTCTTCAGATGCACCCACACGGAAACATCATCTGTGACGAAGACGCTTGCGTTGACCTCAAGGTTTCTACTTACCAGTACTTCAAGGACAAGCAGCAGCTTGAGGGTATTGTAGATGAGTATCTTAACAAGTATTAATATTTTTCTATGGAGGTGCGGTGCAAATACTACCGCATGGTGCGGTGAGGGCACCCCACCTCCATATATTTTTTCGAGTGTAAAATGATTATGAGAAAGATTATACCTCTGATTTTTGCTGCCGCCATTTTGGTAGCAAGTTGTACAAACAAAGGTGGTAATGTCTTTTCCAAAGACGAAGTGACAGAACCGGTAGATACTTTCTCGTATAAAGGCTACACAAATCTAGCCAATCTGTTGGCAGGTAAGGACATTGACGATAAGGATTTTCTCAAGGAAATAACCTCTTCAGCCGCTTATGAGACTCACAAGGCAAGCATGAGTGCCATGTGGGAGAGGTATCAGATGAGCAGTATCGACATCATACGCCAGTGGTCAAGCGAAAATCTGAAGACAAATCCTGACACGGTGTTCTATCCTTTCGGAGGACCAGACTTCAACTATATTTCCTCCTTCTTCCCTGACTGCCGTTTTGCCGTGCTTGTCGGCAAGGAGAATGCAGGAAAGCTTCCCTTTATTGACGAGCTTTCCATGCAGCATTATTCAGAGATTCTCACTTCTCTGCGCACAAGTATTTCCTCAAATGTGGGACTAAGTTTCTTCCAAACTCTCAATATGGAAGAAGACCTGAACAGCTATCTTCAGGGCACGCTTCCAGTTGTCACAATGTTTATTGCGCTTCATGGTTATGAGGTTATCACTATTAATCCAGTGAAGTTGGAGGACGGCAAACTGGCATACACTGAGCCGGACAAGGTGTTTGCCCATACACTTGACAAGAAGATAGGGGAGGGATTTGAAGTGCTCTACCGTATGCCGGGCGAAAAAGGAGCACGTCGTGTGTATTACATTAATTCGGATCTTTCCGACGAAGGCTTTGCCAACAGTAGCATGGACAAGCTTATTGAGAACAGCTTCAAGGGCAAGCTCACTTTCCTCAAGGCGGCTTCATATCTGCTTCATCAGCCGGAATTCTCAAAAGTGCGCGAGTCGCTTCTCCAGAATAGTAAGGCGATACTCTCCGGTCCTTCCGGTATGCCTTATGAGGCATACGATAAGGAGAAATGGAACTTCCGTTTCTTCGGAAACTACGTAGGACCAATTCCTCTGTTCTCTTCACACGTCCAAGACGACTTGAAGGCTGCTTACAAAAGCGCAACTCCTTCGCCGATAAACTTCCGCTTCGACTATCATACATCCTCCAGCTTTACGCTTGCGGAGAAGAAGTAATTGTCTTTCAGTTTTCCGATAAGGATAGTTTTGGCCCGGAAATAGTCAAAACTCATAAAGAGAAAGCCCTTGTAGCGGTTGCTATTGCCCCACGAGTTCTTGCAGATAAAGTACTTACGGCCGTGTTGGTCGTGGGCTATGCCGCATATTTCCAAGCAATGATCGTCGGTTGTGTTGCCGTCGTCCATGTCTTCCGCTATGGCAAGTCCTGCTTCCCAACAGAAACCGTCTTCAGAAATGTCGCCTTCCCAGCAGACGGCATAACCGCGCCTGACAGACTGCTCCGTAACCTCTAGCATCTTATCGGGCGATGTCTTTATTATCTTGTCCGTTGGTCGGCGGTCGGGATAGTTGTTGTCAGCGCCGAGAAACTCGTAATGTTCATATAGGGCAACGCTGTTGCCAAACTCTTGTGGCGTGTAGCCAGCACCGAGAAAGAACTGGTTTTTGGGGAGAAAAGATATTTCGCGGTCAAGCAGTTCCTTCATTTCCGCTTTCAGCTTACTTATGCTTCCGCCTTCAGATGCCTTCTTTTCAGCAAGCGACTGCAGTTTACTGATGGTCTCTCGCCAGTCAAAGTCCTTGTTCTTGCAGTAGTAAGAGTTGTAATTAAACGCTCCGTATTCGTCTATCAGCGTCATGCAGTGAGGTATCATGCCGCGCACCTGTATATTATCCTCACCCTTGCTCTTGAACACCTTTTCTGTTTCCGATTGTAGCAGCATTCTTTCCAGGTAGGCTGTTGATAGGTTTATGCTGTCGCCCATGGCAATGCGATTGCTTTCAATGGTTGCCAGCATGGCGTATATCCAGCAAGTCTGGCTTTTGCCTTGATTCTTTACAGGAGTTATCGGGCATTTTGCCTCTATCTTGAAATGCAGTTTTGGCATGTCAGCCGCGCTCTTTTTGCATGCATAGAAGAGCATTGCCAAGAGAGTAATGCATAGTGCATAATGCGGAAAGCGCAATGGGAAAAGTGTAATAAAAAAGCGTTTCATCGGCACAAAGTTACGCATATTATTCAAATTCCCATGACATATAGACTTATTTTGTAAGAAATGGGCTGCTTTTTTTCCTCACTAATGTAAAAAACGTTACCTTTGCAGCGTTTTTAATTACACATCGTGCATTCGCATTACGAATTTTGGGCATCATGAACGCAAAACAAACTTTAAATAATATATTTGCATTGCTGTGCAATCTGCTTTGGGCGTATGTCAGTTATTCAGTCTGCCGACTGACCTTTATGCTGACAAACTCCGATCTTTATGGCGACATTCCCCTTGGCCATGTGCTGCATCTGTTCTGGTCCGGACTTGTCTTCGATTCCTCTGCCATCTGCTATACCAACAGCCTTATCATCGTAATGTTCCTCTTTCCGCTTCATTTCAAGGAGCGACGGGGGTATTATAAGGTGGCACATTGGATATACTTCGTCTTCAACAGCATCTGCGTGATAGCCAATATGTGCGATGCTGTGTATTTTCCATTTACGGGCAAGCGTACCACTGGCTCCGTTTTTAACGAATTTGCCCATGAAGGAGCTGGCAACATTGCGAATATCTTCATTGACCAAGGCTTGGAGCATTGGCCTGTGGTCGTTGTCGGATTGATGCTCATAGTTAGTTTCTGGTTTGCGTTCAGGTCGCCAAGACTAGATGAAGCGGCAGTATATGATGCTCCGAAGAATCGTAAGCAGTTGGCGGAATATTACCTCTGCCAATTGGCAACGCTTGGCTTTTGCGGTTGGCTCAGCGTGTGTATGATGCGAGGCGGTTTTACCCATGCTGTACGTCCTATTACGATAAGCAATGCCAATCAGTATGTTGATAACCCTAACGAGGCGGGACTTGTGCTTAACACTCCGTTCTCTCTCATCCGAACAATAGATAAGAAGCCGTTTACTGTGCCAAACTTTATGACGGATGCTGAGGCAGAAGCGCTCTATTCGCCAGTCCATAAGCCAGTTGCAGACTTACGTGCCGCTATTGACAGCTCTGCGTTCTACAAGGACATTCCGCTGCGCACCAAGGACGGCAAGCCGATGAATGTCGTGGTGCTTATTCTAGAGAGTTTCTCCAAGCAGCATATCGGATATTATAATGTTACGAAGAATGAATGCGGAAAATTTGGCAAGAAGGAGACCTTTACTCCGTTCCTTGATTCGCTTCTGACAAACTGCGGAATGACCTTCCGCCATTCATACGCCAACGGCAGGAAGAGCATAGAGGGAATGCCTTCTGTACTTTCATCCATACCAAACTTCGTGGAGCCGTTCTTCCTTACTCCGGCATCCATGAACAAACTGTCGGGTATGGCGCGAGAACTTACTGATAACAAAGGCTATTCAACAGCCTTCTTCCACGGTGCGGAGCGCGGCAGCATGGGCTTTGAGGCATTTGCCAAGGCTACAGGTTTCCAACATAACTACAGTAGGGAGGAGTTTAATGATGATCCGAACTATAATGGCGACGATGAGTTTGATGGCACATGGGCTATTTGGGACGAGGAGTTCCTTCAGTTTGCAGCCGATCATTTCTCCGACCTCAAGCCTCCGTTCATGACCGCCATATTCACTGCATCAAGCCATACGCCGTTTGTTGTTCCTGAAAGATACGTCGGCAAGTTCCGAAAGGGTAGGGTGCCTATTCAGGAGTGTGTCATGTATTCGGACAATGCTCTGCGACAGTTCTTCAATAAGGCTAAACTGCAGCCATGGTTTGAGAACACACTCTTCGTGATGACAGCCGATCATGTCAGCGGACAGGTTGATCCGTTCTACAAATCGACTCTCGGCTACTATTGCGTGCCAGTAATCTTCTACGCGCCTGGCATCCCTGAGTTTCGCGGCTATGATGAGGAGACTATCGTCGAGCAGGCAGATATCATGCCTACCGTCTTCACCCTGCTTGGCTATGACAAGCCGTATATAGCCTTTGGTCAGGACATTCTCACTACGCCTCGTTCCGAGAAGGTTGCCATCCACTGGGTGCCAGAGTTCCAGGGATACGAGTATGTCAAGGGCGATTATGCAGTCCATTTTGACTGCGAGAAGGTGATTGCCGTATATGACTACAAGAAAGATCCATTGCAGAAGACCAACCTTATAGTAGGATTTCCTAAGGAAAAACTTCAGCGTATGGACAGCGAGATAAAGGCTTACATTCAGCAGTATATGAAGCGAATGGATGAAGATAGACTGACGGTTAATCGTTAATCGGTTGACCTTTGTCAGTCTGACGAGTGATTATTGCGTTAATATTTCGCTGATTTGCCGAAAAGTTATAACTTTGCAGCCGCAAACAAAACCAAGGTGCGTTAGTTCAGCTGGTTAGAATACATGCCTGTCACGCATGGGGTCACGGGTTCGAGTCCCGTACGCACCGCCAGTTTTTCGTTTGCAATCTCGTTTCATATGCTTTATAAGGTGCGTTAGTTCAGCTGGTTAGAATACATGCCTGTCACGCATGGGGTCACGGGTTCGAGTCCCGTACGCACCGCAAAAAAGGAAGTACTTTTTCAAGGGCTTCCTTTTTTTGCGCTTAAGAAAACGATGCCAAAGGTAGCTTTATTCTGCCATCTGCCACAAATAAAAAAAGATATCCGTGGCACTTTTGTTTCAAAAAATGCATTTTTTGGCTCGTTTTCCTATGACTTTTGGCTCGCTTTCCTATGACTTTTGAGTCGTTTTCCTATGGCAAAAAATATTGACATAATATTAACGAAAAAATACATAAAGCCCCCAACATTGCGTTGAGGGCTTTAAACATATAGGAAACAGATGGTTTTCTGAATAATATGTAGGTTAAACTTCCTTATTCTTTACTACAGACTCGTAGTAAGCAAGGTAGTTGTCCTTTTGGTCGCTTGCCATCCAAGCCATTGCTGAACGTGGGTGATCGTTCTGCGAACCAGTAATCATGTAAGGGATGAAGTAGCCCCAGTCAATCTCTTGCTGCAAAGGATGAATACGATCCTGAATACACTTGATGACTGGCTCAAGCTTGTACTTTGGATTCTTGAGGAATGAGAGAAGAAGCTCCATTGGGCAGTTGCCTGCGCCACGACCAATACCGAGCATTGTTGCGTCAAGCATGTTGGCACCTGTGCGGATACACTCAATGGTATTTGCAAAAGCAAGCTGAGTGTTGTTATGACCATGGAAACCGATAGTCTTGCCAGGCAGTGCCTTTATGTATTTGTCCACAAGGGCGTGGATATCCTCTGAATAGAGGCTGCCAAAGCTATCTACGAGGTAGAATGCGCCGACACGTGATTCTGCCACATCAGCGAGAACCTGGTCGAGTACCCGCTCGCCAACCTTTGACACAGCCATGAGGTTGATTGTAGCCTCGTAACCTTTGTCCATAACGTGGTGTGCAAGTTCAATGGCCTTATCTATCTGATAGTCGTAGCATGCGACACGGAAGAGGTCGATTACGCTTTCGTCCTTTGGACGGATTTCGTCAAACTTGATACGGCCGATGTCTGCCATTACGCTGAGCTTGGTGTTTGTGTTGTTGTCACCTACAATTTCGCGGATTTCGTCCTCTGCGCAAAACTTCCATGGTCCGTACTCTGGGCGTGGGAACTGGTCGGAGCTACTGATATAGCCAATCTCCATGTAATCAACACCTGCGTTCACACAAGCGGTGTAAACATCTTTCACGAATTCTTTACTGAACTGCCACTTATTCATCAGTCCACCATCGCGTATGGTGCAATCCAATACCTTAATTTCTTTTCTGTACATATTTTCAATTATTGATTTGGCGATTTTATGATTTTTCACTTTTGACTTTTGACTTTTCACTTTTCACTTTTTTGCATTATTTTCTTTTCCTCTATTATAAAATAGTCAATAAGAGTATTGTAGATGTTTTCGATGACGTCTGGGTTGATGCCTACTTCTTCAGCCCATTCACGGCGGCTTGCTATTACCGCTGCACGTCTGTCGGAAGCTTCAATGCCAGAAGCAGTCTTTTCCTTATACTTTACTACCTCGCGCACATAGCCGAAACGAGTGGTGAGGAGCTGGATGATATTACGGTCTATACAGTCAATCTCATTTCTTACCTCTGTGATATTCGTGCATTCCTGAGGGAGTTTCCTCTTGTTGCTATTATTCATAATCTGTTTTGTTTTTGTGAAAATCTCTGCAAAATTAATACTTTTTCCGAAAAAATGACAAATAATCGTAATTAATTTGGGAATTACTCTGTAATTTATTAACTTTGCTCCCGAAAATTGTATATATTGTATATGACTCAAGAAGAAAAACTAAAGTTACAGGAGCGCATTGTTGAGGTGCTGCAGACTGTATATGATCCGGAAATTCCGGTCAATATCTACGACCTCGGACTCATCTACCGCATAGAAATAGACGATGATGCAAATGCGGAAATCGATATGACATTCACCGCTCCTTCATGTCCTGCCGCTGATTTCATCCTTGAAGATGTACGACAGAAGGTGGAAAACCTTACAGGTCTTGCTTCAGCTAAGGTGAACCTCGTGTTTGAACCAGAGTGGGACAAGTCGATGATGACGGAAGAGGCTCGCGTGGAACTCGGATTTGAATAGAGCCTATGAGCAAGAAACTGACCTACTTCCTTTCCGATGCTCATCTCGGTTCATGGGCGGAAGAGCATAAGCGCACTCAGGAAAGACGACTGGTACGTTTCCTTGACGATATCAAGGCGACTGCATCGGCGGTTTATCTCTTGGGTGATATGTTTGACTTCTGGGCAGAAAACCGCTATACGGTGCCAGCCGGATATACGCGCTTTCTAGGAAAGTTGTCGGAAATGACTGACGAAGGCATTGAGGTGCACTACTTCATCGGCAACCATGACATCTGGATGTATGGCTACATTGAGAAGGAGTGCGGTGTCATTGTACATAAGAAGGAGGAAACCATCGATATAAACGGTAAACTCTTTCTCCTTGCCCATGGTGACGGACTCGGCAAAAAAGAGCTCGGCTTCTCCATCATTCGTTGGGTGTTCCATAACAAGGTGTGTCAAGGACTTTTCGCTGCTCTGCATCCAACATTCGCAATGTGGATCGGACAGTCATGGGCAAAGCATAGCCGATTGAAACGCGAGGACGGCAAAGAAGCTCCGTTCCAAGGCGACGACAAAGAGCCACTCGTTCAGTTTGCCATTGAATATTCTAAGACTCACCCGAACATTGACTTCTATGTGTTCGGCCATCGCCATATCGCTCTTGATTATAATATCAGCAAGCATAAGATAACCGACCGTCAAGAGCATGACACTATTTCGCCACGACTTATACTTCTAGGCGACTGGGTGTGGCAGTTTACCTACGCAACATTCGATGGTGAGCATCTCCTTCTTCAGGAATATGTAGAGGGGGAGAGTAAGATGTAAAGTGTAAAGTGAAAAGTGAAAAATTAAAAGTGAAAAATTAAAAATTATAAGTGAAAAACTAAAAAACTAACCTCCCAATATGCGTAACATTCTCATTACCCTAACTCTTCTTCTTGCGTCTCTCTCTGCTAGTGCGCAGCAGAAGCATGGCTATGTCAATCAGGACATTCGCGATGTCGCAGTACTCGTAAATCAGTATTTCATGAAGCAGAATCCAGACCCTACGCTGCCTACATACGTGAAGCGTATGCGTCCGAGCAGTCTTTGGACTCGTGCCGTCTATTACGAAGGACTCATGGCACTCTACGAGATTCATCCTAAGCAGGAATACTGGGACTATGCTTACAAATGGGCTGACTACCACAAGTGGCAGCCTCGCAACGGCAACACTACCCATCATGCCGACGATCAGTGCTGTCTTCAGACATACATCGACATGTATCGTCTTGCCGGTGACCCTAAGATGATTCAGGGTGCGCTTACCAATATCAACATGGTCTGCGCTTATCCTGGCAACGACGACTGGTGGTGGATAGATGCCATCCAGATGGCTATGCCTATTTACTCCAAGCTTTACGGAGTGACAAAGCAGCAGAAATACCTTGACAAGGCGTGGGACATGTATTCCTATACTCGCAACGAGCTTGGCGAGAAGGGTATGTTCAACGAGAAGGAAGGGCTTTGGTGGCGTGATGCTGACTTTGATGGCGACTACAAGGAGCCTAACGGAAAGAACTGCTACTGGAGTCGTGGCAACGGTTGGGTGATTGCCGCCCTTGCCCGCGTGCTGCAAGACCTCCCAAAGACCGATGTTCATTACAAGGATTACGCAAAAGACCTTCAGACCATGGCGAAGGCACTCAAGGCTTGCCAGCGTGAAGACGGCTTCTGGAACTGCTCCCTCCACGACCCTAACAACTTCGGTGGCAAGGAAACTTCCGGCACAGCACTCTTCATCTACGGCATTGGCGAAGGCATCCGTCAGGGCATTCTCCCTCGTGCCGAGTATTTCCCAATGATAGACCGCGCGTGGAACGCCATCGTTAAGGATGCAATCCACAAGAACGGCTATATCGGCTTCGTTCAGGGCACAGGCAAAGAACCAAAGGACGGTCAGCCTACAACCTACGACTCTCACCCAGACTTTGAGGACTACGGCACCGGCTGCCTCCTCCTCGCTGCTGCAGAGATGTATAAGGTACGATTGTAAAGTTCGCTCTGCGGAGAGC
>JAZLKJ010000090.1:0-9415 GCA_045597565.1 Prevotella sp.
CGCTGCTCGAGTGACTCACCGATGCAGAAGAGAATCTTAAGACCGTTAGCGAGTGCGAGGTCAACCTTCTCCTTGAGGATTTCTGGAGTCTCGTTGTAGTACTCACGGCGCTCTGAGTGGCCGAGGATAACATACTGAGCACCAGTTGACTTAACCATCTCAGCAGAAACTTCACCAGTGTAAGCACCCTTTGCCTTGTCAGCGCAGTTCTCTGCACCGAGAGCAACGTTCTCGTTCATCATTGGAGCGACAGTTGCGAGGTGGATGAATGGAGTACAAACGATAACTTCGCAGTTTGGCTTCTCTGCGTTGTTAGCTACTACTTCTTTTACGAGGCTAATGCCTTCCTGCAGGTTCATGTTCATTTTCCAGTTGCCTGCTACAATCTTTTTTCTCATAGTTGTAATATTTATTTGGTTTTTAGTTTTTAGTTTTTTAGTTTTAGTTTTTTGTGACCTCCCCCTTTTTCATTCTCTTTACGAGGGCGATGATGCCGGCTACGAGTCGGTCGAAGAATGTGAGGATGAGGAGCGGAATGCTGTACCAGAAAATGGTTTTTGCCGTTGTGTTGGAACTTTCCGCAAGAGCAATGTTTCCGTAAGGAGTTTTCTCAAGCGTAGGCGATTTCTCGTCGAGCTTTGGAAGGAAGTTGTGGCTCCATTTCTGGTAGATTGTGCCGTTCTTCAGAAGGAGGATACCTGGTGAGGAGCGGATGATGGTCTTCAGCGTTGTCTCATCGGTCTTGGCAAAGAGGTACTCGGCTCCTGTAATGTCAGCCCATTCCTCTATGGCTTTGTCGCTGCTTGCTGTGAGACAGACGAAGCGATAGCCGTTGCGTTTTGCATATTCTGCTACGATGTTTATCTTTCCGAACTGTGACTGGTCGGCAGTCTCTAGATGAGGTGCAATCATGAGGAAGGAATAGTTCTCGTCGGAGAGAATGTCCTCAGTGATGTCGTCGCCGTTGTAGGAGATCTCGAAGTCGTGTATTGGCGGTATGTAGCCTTCGCTTATCTGCTCTGATTTTGAATCGACGAAGTTCCATGTTGAGTCTGGAAGGTCTTCCATCGTAAACTCTTTTGTCTGTCCGTCTTTCTCGTAGATGAGCGTGTTCTTGAATTGTGGCTGCTCTGCATCTTCTGGAATTTCCATACCTTCCTGAATGTTTGCGCCGATGTGGTACGGGCGGAAATCCATGATAGGGAGTTTAGCAAGGCAGTAAACACTGAGGGCTAGGATGAAGAGTGCAGAATAGTTTGACACAATCCACTGGTTTGTCTTGCTTATCAGGCGAATCATCAGCGTAGGTTTCCATGCGATGATGCCTGCAAGAGAGAGGAGCACGATGTTCTTAAGCAGTGTCTGTCCGTTTGAGAGAACGAGTGCGTCGCCGAAACAGCCGCAGTCGCTTACAGGGGCGGCAACATAGATCCATACCGTTACGCAGGTCATCACGATCATGAAGAGAAGAACAATCTTCGATGTCAGTCGGCGACGTATTGCAAAGAGCAGGTTGATGCCCAAGAGGAATTCAAATGCTGCAAGAAGAACGGATGCGATGAGTGTGCCCCAGTCGTGAATGAAGCCTGTGTTGTATGCGTCGGTGATAGCCGTTATGTAGTCTTGTATCTTATACTGGACTCCAAGCGGGTCAACGGCTTTTACGAATCCAGAGAAGATAAAGGTCAGGGCTAGAACCAGTCGCGATATGTTAACAAGTGCTGTTTTCAAAGATCTAAGTTTTGGTCTCTTGTTATTCTGTCAACTTTATGACGCCGAAAGTGGCGTAGTTGATGATGTCCATGTAGTTTGAGTCAATGCCTTCGCTGACGATGGTCTGTCCGTTGGAATTTTCAATTTCCTTGATGCGTTGCAGCTTCGTGAGGATGAGGTCGGTATAGCTGCTTACGCGCATTCCTCGCCACGCCTCGTTGTAGTCGTGATTCTTACGGAGCATGAGTTGCAGAGATTTGTCGGCATAAGCGTCGTAGAGTTGTAGCGCCTCTTCGGGATTCATGTCAACCTCGTCAACAAAATCTTTGTCAAGCTGTATGAGTCCCACGATGCCGTAGTTGATGAGCGCGATGAACTCTGGCAGAATGCCTTCCTCCACCCACGCTTCCTTCTGTATCTCAAGACTGCGGATGCGCTTTGCTTTGATGTAGAGCTGATCTGTGAGCGATGATGCACGCAAGATGCGCCACGAAGCTCCATAGTCCTGCAGTTTCTTTGAGAAAATGTCGCGGCATGAAGCCATTGCGTCGCGAAACTGCTGTTCTGTATGTAATAGACTTTGTTCCATAATCGCGGCAAAGTTACGAAAATAAAGTGGAAAACGGGCTGAAAAGGCGGAAAAATGCATTTATATGCACTTTTTATTATTTATATTAAGCGTTTTTTACAACTGTACTTTCCGTTTTTTTGTATTTTTGCACAGCGTAAGATGCGTCTTGGCCCGATAGCTTAGTTGAATAGAGCGTCAGATTCCGGTTCTGCAGGTCGCGGGTTTGAGTCCCGCTCGGGTCACCATTTTTTTAGCCCGTCGTGGCTGATAGGTAGAAGAAAACCCTATAGAAAAAACTTTATTATGTACTACATCACAAAACGAATGGAGATTGCTGGTTGCCACAGTCTCAAATTGTCTTACCCAAGTAAGTGCAGTCAGTTGCACGGTCATAACTGGGTTGTAACCGTTCATTGTAAGTCTCGCGAGCTGAATGCCGACGGAATGGTTGTGGATTTTACCGAAGTAAAGAATCGCATTCATGGTTATCTGGACCATGGCAACTTCAATGAACTGCTGCCATTCAACCCGACAGCGGAGAACATAGCACGTTGGATATGCGACCAGATACCAACTTGCTGGCGAGTGGAAGTTCAGGAAAGCGAGGGAAATGTTGCTATCTACGAGGAAGATTGAAGTAATGCAGAATTGTGAAATAATGAGAGTAAACGAAATATTTTATTCCCTCCAGGGCGAGGGCTTACATACAGGGACTCCCGCTGTCTTTCTGCGTCTTTCTGGCTGCAACCTTAAATGTCCATTTTGTGATACTCAGCATGAGGAGTTTACGGAAATGACTGAGCAGGAAATCGTTGAGCAGGTTTCAGCTTTCCCAGCTCGTGTGGTGGTTATTACTGGCGGCGAACCGCTACTGCAATTGACAGCCTCGCTTGCGCAACTGCTTCATTCTGCCGGATTCTCTATTCATCTGGAAACAAATGGAAGTCACAAGTTGCCCGTAAGTACTGAGATTGACTGGATAACATGCTCGCCAAAAGAGGGTGGGGAAGTGGTTATCCAGCGTATAGACGAATTGAAAGTTGTTTTTATGGGGCAGGATATGTCGCAGTATGACAATCTTTTTGCCCAAGAATATCGTCTGCAACCACTTGACTCTGGTGATGAACAACAGAATAAGCTAAACGTGCAAAGCACGATTTACTATGTGATGCAACATCCGAAGTGGAAACTGTCGTTGCAGACGCATAAAATCTTGAACGTGAGATAGATTTAATGATTCTTTATTGTCGGTTATTCCTAAAACTTGACATCTAGACTTACGCCCATCATGAAAGGTTCGCCCTTCTGTGCAATGACGAGCTGAGTGCCGTTTGATGTGCTGGTGAAGGCGAAGGTAGTAGGCTGATAGTTGAGCAGATTGTTTGCCCAGAGCGATGCCCTGATGATGCCGAAGTCTGCTGCCGCACGAACGCCAAACTGCGTGTAGAAAGGCTGTGCCAGAGTGTTCTCCTCATCCCAGTAAATCTTTCCGCGACCGAGCATGTTGATCTGTACGGAATAGCGGTTCCATTCGTAGCCGATGTTGGCATTTACGGTGTGTTGCGGAATGAATGGCACTTTCTTGCTTTCAAGGAAATCAGTGTGAGTGAACGAGTAGTTTAACAGCCATGTAAGTCTGCCCGGAATTAGCTTTGTATCAAAGCATGAAGGAAGGTCAGACTTATATGTTTTGTCAGAGAGTTGAGTATATCCGCTGAGGTTAATCTCGCCACCGATGGAAGTGCTCTCGCCGGCATTCTTCATCATTCTGCCGTAGCCATACTCCGTAGCCATGACAGAGAGTTGCAGGTCTTTAACCTTAGAGTAGAAGGCTGAATAGCGCAGGTTGAGAGAGCTTCTGCTGCCATTGCCAAAGGTATGGTTTCCACCAAACTCAAAGTTCCACGAAATCTCAGGATCGTAGCCAATGCGGTCTGTAACCTGAGCGTAAGCCGCAGCGTCGTGCTCTATTGTGATGTCGCCCTGACGAATTTCAGAGAGTCGGTTTTGCATAGTCTGCATAAGCTCTGCCTGAAGAATGTCGGAGAACATCTGGAAATTGAAACCGCCGGCGCGATAACCTTCTGCTGCAGAGATATACCAATCCTTGAACTTAAGCGAAGCCTTCGGCAGAATCATGTTGGAAGTCTTGTGAAGATTATCGCTGTAAGTTGATGTTACGTTGCGTGGCATTTCCGTAGTCAGCACCTTTATCATGGCATCCGTAACCGACGAAGTGCAGTACTTTAACTCCTGGCGGTTGAAGTCGTAGCGAAGACCGATTGTTGCAGAGAGGTCTTTTGCGATGTTGAAAGAACTCTCGTGGAACACACCGAGATTCATCATCGGAGTGCGATACTCACCAGGATTCTTCATGTCAACGCCTACGCTGAGTGCAGCTGCTATAGCGGGTGGCATTGCTCCTGCCATAGCCTTGTATATGATGTTGGCAATGTTGCCGGTAAACTCCTTGTCAAAGTAAACAGGAGAGAAGGCTGTGAGCCATTTATGTGCAGCATAGATGCCGCTCGATGTGCGCCATCTGTCTGTGATGTTTCCCTTGAGATTAAGTTCTTCTGTGATAGCCTTACCGCGCTGGTGCTGAGTAAGGTGCATGAGATTTGCGGCAGTGTAGTCCTGATCCATCTCCATGTTGTCGTTCAGATACTGGAACGATGTTGTTGATTGGAGACGCCACTTGCCAGCATAGTATGCAATGTTGAGTCCGGCATCAAAAGTGGTGCGGTAGTATCGGCCGATGTAGTTCGTCGCTGGCGAGCTGATGCTGTCTGTTATAATGTTTTCGCCATCGAGTCCGCCATTCTTCAGCAAGCCGTAGGCAAAGCCGCGCTGCTCAACACGCTGAATGTCGCTAAAGAGCGAGAGATGGAGTCTGTCGTTTGCTTTCCATGCAATGCGCACCTTGCCGCCGCCTTCCTCTATGTCATCGGCACGGCGATTGAGGTGAGTGTTCCACTGATAGCCGTGAGAGCCGCGATAGAAACCTTGTACGGAAGCAGCCACATTATCTATAATAGGGAAAGTGAAACCGCCCTCAACGATTCTGCCTCCGTGGTTCTCTACACCCACATGAGCCTTGAAGCGTGGAGTTCCTCGGCGTACAGCCTCCAGCGGATTCTGTCCTTCAATAATCATGAGTCCGCCCTCAGTGTTAAGACCGTAGAGCGTACCTTGAGGACCACGCAAGACAGCCATCTTGTCAATGTCGTAGAAATGACGGTTCATTCCGCTCTTGAAGAGTAGAGGAATGTTCTCGTAGTAAACGCCAACCGAAGGGGAATTTACGCGAGAGCCGATGCCACGGATATACATGGAAGATGTAAGGCGCGAACCGTACTGCGGAATCTCAAGAGCTGGAACATATTTTGCAAGTTCCTGGAGGTCGCGGATATTGTTTTTCTCAAGCAGTGTGCTGTCAAGAATAGTGTAGCTTACTCCCTGATCTTCTATTGACTGAGTGGATTTTGCGAGTCCGCTCACTATGACTTCATCTAGAGTCTTCTCCTTCATTTCCGTTTGCGCCGAGAGCGATGCAGGCAGAACGGAGAGGATAGTAATGATAAGTAATGAGATATGTTTCATTAATAAATAATATGTGTTTGCTTCTTTTTTTGGGCGCAAAGTTACGATTTATTGTGGCAAAAGCATGACATTCTTTGAAAAAAAATAAATGATTTGTATTTTTATCATAATAAATTGGTAAATTTGCAACCGAAAATAATCAATAATTCGGTTTATAATGAAAAAGTTTTCTCTCTTTGTTCTTCTTTTCGCTGCATTTGCAATAGCTGCAAGTGCGCAGAAGAAAGTTTCCATTCTCGGCGATTCGTATTCCACTTTCAAGGGCTACATACAGCCTGAGGTAAATGAACCTTGGTATCCACAGACGGCTAAGGATGCGAACGGCAATCTGCAGAACGACGTGCAGAAGGTGGAGCAGACTTGGTGGCGCATTCTGCTTGACAACAACAAGGACAAGTTCGTGCTTGAGAAGAACAACTCTTACTCTGGTGCTACCATCTCTTGTCATGGCTACAAAGATCAGTCGGGCAAGCCTGAAGACTACTGCTACCGCTCATACAACACTCGCTGCGTAAATCTTGGCAATCCGGACATCATCCTAATCTTCGGTGCAACTAACGATAGTTGGGCAGGCGCAGAAGTGGGTGATTATCAGTATGCTAACTTTACGAAGCAAGACCTTTGGTTCTTCCGTCCTGCCCTGGCACAACTCTTGCAGAACGTTCAGATGTACTATCCAAAGGCGCAGGTTTATTACATCCTGAACAGCGAGCTACGCGAGGAAATAAACGAGTCTATCTATACTCTCTGCAAGACATACCATGTGCCTGTCATCACGCTCCACGATATTGAGAAGCAGTGGGGACATCCATCTGTCAAGGGCATGAAGGCAATAGCAGAGCAGGTTGAAGCTGTGATTGAAAATTGAAAATGGAAAATGGATAATTGATAATTGTAGGGCGATATAATATTATCAATTATCCATTCTCAATTCTCAATTATAGCTCTGCTATCAGACTTTCGGCAAACTAAGTCCGGTAATCTTCTGATACTTGTCTAGCGCATAGACATCAGTCATGCCGCTGATGTAGTCAACGACAGCCATTATGCGCGTCTCAAGATTAGGCGAATCAATGTCGTACTGGCTGCTCACGCTGCCTATGAGTCGGCGAGAGTAGAAGCGGTAAGGATTTACTACAGCTTCTATCATAACGTCGAGCAGGGTGTCCATAATCTTGAATCCACCGAACTCTACGTCGAGAACAGGCTTACTCACGTAGATATTCTTATACGAGAACTCGCAGCATCTTTTGTATGCTTCGCGTTCTCGTTTTGGCATATTGTCGGTCAGCGAACCAACGAAAGTGCCGTTCAGGATAGCTTCCTCATTCTCTACGAAAGTCTCCACGCAGGCTCTTTCAAGCACTCCGATAACGCAGGCGCGGAAATAAGCTATCTGCTCTGAGGTGTCCTCCACGCCTTCTGCCTCCAGACGCTTTTCTATGGTCTGCTGCATCTGTTCCGGAAGGAAGTCGAACATCAGGCGTTTTGTGTCCTCAAACGATATGAGTCGGAGCTTGTGTGCATCTTCTATGTCCATTATCTCATAGCAGATGTCATCGGCAGCTTCCACGAGATAGACCAGCGGATAGCGGCGGTAGCTGAGGGCAGCCTCAAATCCCGGAAGGGCAGGCTCCATGCTGCCCTGCGTACGAGGCTCTGATGGCAGTCCGAGCTCTTCGGCTATCTTGGCGAAAGCCTTTGCCTCCGACTGGAAGAAACCAAACTTCTGCTTCTTCTGGTCGGCAAGGACAGATGCATAAGGATACTTGACGATGCTGGCGAGAGTGGAGTAGGTCATGGCAAAACCTCCCTCGCGGCGACCTTTGAAGCGGTGGGCGAGGATGCGGAAGGCGTTGGCATTACCCTCGAAATGGGTTATGTCGCTCCAGAATGTTGGCGAAACGCGGTCTTTCAGATAGTTTCCCTTGCCTTCTGTGAAGAAAGTCTGTATGGCCTTTTCGCCGGAATGGCCGAAAGGCGGGTTGCCCATGTCGTGAGCCAGGCAAGCCGCAGAGACGATGGTGCCAATCTCAGGGAACAGCGTTTCCGAGAGCTCTGGGCGCTTCTTCAGTATAGCGCGAGCAACGTCTGTGCCGAGCGACTGTCCGACGCTTGCCACTTCAAGGCTGTGGGTGAGACGGTTGTGCACGAAGATGCTGCCTGGCAGCGGAAAGACCTGAGTCTTGTTCTGCATGCGGCGGAAAGGTGCCGAGAATATTAGACGGTCGTAGTCGCGCTTGAATTCTGAGCGGTCGTCATGGCGTTCAGGATGGCGATCCTCCTGTCCGAGACGCTTGTTTGTGATAAGTTTTTCCCATTTCATAACGCAAAGTTACACTTTTTTGAGATAATCAACAAGAAATCCTTTGATTTTTCCCATTTATTTGTAATTTTGCAGAAAAAACATAGAATAAACCTTTGTTAAAGAAATACAGACCATACCTGAAACTGGAACGCAACTTCACCGAGAATACCATCGAAGCCTATATGCGCGATGTGGAGAGATATGTAGTCTTTCTGCGACAAGCCGGCATTGAGAGTCCTGTGGATGCGGAATTGAAGGATGTGGAAATGTTCTCTGCATCTTTGCGCGATGTGGGCATTGGTCCGCGTTCGCAGTGCAGGATATTGTCTGGCGTTCGCTCGTTCCATAAGTTTCTGCTGCTCGACGAATATACCGACAAGAATCCTACGGAACTCCTTGAGTCACCGCGCCTTGGCGACCATCTGCCGGAGGTGCTTTCCGTTGAGGAGATTGACATGATGGAGGCAGCCATAGACCTTTCGAAGTGGGAAGGTCAGCGCAACAAGGCCATCATAGAAGTGCTGTTCTCCTGCGGCTTGCGAGTGTCAGAGCTCGTAAACCTGGAGCTCTCCTCTCTCTATCTTGAGGAAGGCTTCATCCGAGTGTTTGGAAAGGGCAGGAAGGAAAGACTCGTACCAATCTCAAAGGCAGCCATAAGGCAATTGCAGCTGTGGTTCTTGGACCGCAATATGATGACTAACATAAAGAAAGACGAAGAGGCGTATGTCTTCCTGAACCGTCGTGGTGCCAGACTTACTCGCACCATGATTCTTATAATGATAAAAGAACTTGGCGCAAAGGCGGGCATCAAGAAAACTATCTCGCCGCACACTTTGCGCCATTCTTTCGCTACCAGTTTGCTTGAAGGAGGAGCTGACCTGCGTGTCATCCAAGCAATGCTCGGTCATGAGAGTATCGGTACGACCGAAATATACACCCACATTGACACCCACACACTGAGGGATGAGATCCTTAATCATCATCCACGAAACAAGTAGCCCTTATCCGAGCAACTTCTTCTCTGCCTCTGCCACGCGCTTGAAATTGAAACCGTCAAGAGTTTTGTTCATGAGAGCTTCTATCTTATCGTTGCAAAGGTTACCGATTGAGCCTTCATGAGTGTGATGGATGTTCATGTTAGGGGTAAATTCTCCGTGCTCTATATCCATGCCTACCTTCTTATAAGCATCGCGGAAAGGCATACCTTCTTGAGCGAGACG
>JAZLKJ010000091.1:0-5844 GCA_045597565.1 Prevotella sp.
GACATAGTTGGTATCTCGCCAACAGAGTATATTGCATCGCTGGAAGCAGTCCGCAAACGAGGTGTCATGCCTGTTTATCGTTCTTATCATACACCAGAATAATGAATGTCCGTTTTTTACAAGGCGGACATTTTTTATTGTAGTAATTTTGCACCCTGAAAAGAAAAAAATATCTCCATAAAGAAAAAATCAAAAAATTCTGTAGTCTTTAAAAGTCTCATGCGTCAAATGAGTGTAACTTGATAAGAAAACAGCGATAAACGCACACAAAGAAAATGAACAACGAAGAAAGATTTGTACAAATCGTACGCGAGCATCGGCAGACCATATATACCGTCTGCTATATGTTTGCAAAAGAAAAGGAGGAGGTGGACGACCTCTTCCAGGAGACACTCATAAACCTGTGGAAAGGCTTTGACAAATTCCGCAATGAAAGCAAGCTGAGCACATGGGTTTGGCGTGTGGCACTCAACACCTGCATCAGTGCAGATAGAAAGAAGAAAGCTCGTGGAGTAACCGTGCCGCTATCTGTGGACATCAATCTTTACTGCGACACTGACGAAAAGTCACTCCAGATTCAGCTGCTTCATAAGCGCATCGGTCGCCTCGGACTCATTGATCGCGCCATCATTCTGCTCTGGCTTGACAACCTCAGTTACGACGAGATAGGAGCCATTGTCGGAATCTCTGCCAAGAATGTTGGTGTAAAGCTGGTTCGTATCAAGGAACAACTCAAACAGATGTCTAATGATTAAAACTACAGAAACTATGGAAGATAAAGATATTCTTGAGATGCGCCAGCAACTCGCACTCCTTCGCGAGAAACTCAACGACCAGGAGATCGTAAACGACCGTCTCATGCGTGAGTCAATGCGCAATAAGACTCGCGACATCAAGCGCAATGCTGCTACTAGCTACAGGGCTGCTATCCTATGCCTTGTTCTCTATCCCGTCATAACTTGGGCAGGCATATTCAGCTTCGCTTTCTGCACCGCCACTTGCCTCATGATGCTTTTCTGTATCGCAGCAACGGTGTATGTGAACAGACCTATAAACCGCACAGACCTGATGACTGCAGACCTTGCTACCGTGGCAGCAGTGATGAAGCGATTCAAAAAGCAGAGTGACGATTGGTTTCACTATGTCACACCAACGCTCTTGATTCCATGGCTAAGCTGGGCTTGCTATGAGTTCTATGAGCGCAATAATCCTAATCACTTACATCCAGTCTTGCTCCTTTTGCCTCTACTCATAGGCGCAGCCATAGGTCTCTTCATAGGTTACCACAGACACCGTACATCGGTAAAAGCTGCCGATGATATTTTGGAACAGATTGAAAACTAAACTTCTCAAAAAACAGACAATAATCAGATGAAACGAATATTATTCTCATTACTGCTAACACTTTTAGCAATAACCACTCATGCCGTAAAACTGCCTGATGTTGGTGGACTCGTAGTAGATAAAGATGGCAACCCAATAGAGTTCGTGAATGTCGTTCTGCTCAATGCTGACTCAACCTTCGTGCAAGGTGCTACGAGCGACAGCGAAGGACGATTCAACATCGTGACTCCTGAAAGTACAGGCATTCTTAAGATATCAAGCATTGGCTACACAACGCAATATATTAACATGGCTGATTTCCGCGGAAAGGTGCAGCTGACAGACGACACGCAGATGCTCAGTGAGGTCACTGTGAAAGCGCAAATGCCAAAGACGAAGCTCACGGGCAACTCTATGGTAACGAAGATTGAAGGTACTGTACTTGGAACATCTGGCACAGCAAAGGAGATGCTGGGAAAGGTGCCCGGCATGACGCAGAAGGGCGACGACCTTGAGGTTCTGGGCAAGGGCTCACCGATATATTATATTAATGGTCGCAAGATGCAGGACAAGGACGAACTGAAGCGCCTTCGTTCGGAAGATATAAAGGAAGTGGAGGTCATCACAAATCCAGGCGCTCAGTATGATGCTACGGTGTCGGCTGTAGTAAGGATAAAGACCGTCCGCAGGGAAGGCACTGGCTTTGGCTATGACGTAGATCTCTCAGAACAGCAGAACCTCCGCTATGGCTTCGCAGACCCATCAGCAACACTCAATCTTCGCTATCGTCATAAGAACATCGACTTCTTCGGAATGGCAAACTACTGGAAATGGGATAGCGCAAACGATGCCAGTCCTTCGCAGAAGAGCTACTTCATGGACAAAGGTCAGCTGCGCACCATTGAGCAGTATTCAAAGTTCCGTCACGACTGGCACGGAGAAGGCTTCAACTATAACCTTGGTTTCAACTGGCAGATAGCTGAGAACCATTCTATTGGCGCACGTCTTGAGCGTCACGATAATCTTGACGTTCCAATACCAGCAACGCAGGAGTCCGTTATAAAGCAGTATCTTGCCGACGGCAGCGACTATAGCGAGGAATACAACAAGTCCATTCAGGAAGAGCGCGACCATTCTCCTTACAATTGGGAAGGTAATGCTTATTACAACGGACAGGTAGGCAAGCTCGGCATCGACCTCAACCTCGACTTCCTCACAAACAAGTCAACGGAGGATCAAACCATTGAGGAAATCCGCAACGATATGACTGCGCACTACGCCACAGCCAACCACACCTCCAACCGCATGTATGCAGGCAAGCTTGTATTCAGTTATCCTGTATGGAAAGGACAGTTGCAGGCGGGAACGGAGATGACCTTTGTTAGTCGCAATAACAAATACCAGATGGTAGGACTTGACTTGCCTAATTCTGATTCTCACGTCAAGGAAGACAATATCGCCGCCTTTGCACAATATGCCTTCCAGATACCGAAGGTCGGAAGCTTCAGCGCTGGTCTGCGCTACGAGCATGTTGGCTTCGACTACGAAGACAAGCTCAACGCCAAGAACAGCATGACTCGCTACACCGATGATTTCTTCCCAACCATCTCTTGGGCAAACCAGTGGGGCAGCTTCCAGACATCCCTGAGCTATACCGTGAGAACATCACGTCCAAGCTACTGGCAGCTCAGTGAGACGATGCAATATCTCAACCCATACTCTCTGCAGCAGGGTGATCCAACGCTGAAGAATGCCACAAGACATGAGCTTGATGCCAACGTACGCTGGAAGTGGCTGAATCTCTATATGTCGTATGAGCAGCGCAACAACACTCTCACGCAGTGGTCGTACATATATAATACTGAAGGCGTAATACTCATCAAGCATATCAATCTCGCTGATCCTGTTCGCAACTTCGCAGCCTTCCTCTCAGCCTCTCCTACATGGGGCTGCTACTCTCCAAACTGGAATATCGGTGTGCAGAAGTTCTTCAACAAATTCACGCTTGCTGATCCACGTGAGGCTACAGGGGAGCGAACAGTCCGCTACAAGAAACCGCTCTTTATCTTTGACTGCAACAACGCCTTCCGCTTCAAGCACTCATGGCAGTTGGAATGTAACGCCAACCTCTTGACTCCGGGCGATGTCATCAACTACAAGCTTATAAACACATCGTTCAACCTCGCATTCGTTGTGCAGAAATGTTGGCTGAAGAACGATGCCCTCTGTCTCCGCGCTTCCATCACCGACATCTTCCAGCGCACAAACCAAAATATCGAGATGGACTGCGGCTACTACACGCTCACACAGCATAACCGCTCCAACAACCACCGCCTCTACGTATCCCTTCGCTACACGTTCAATGCACAGAAGAGCAAGTACAAGGGAACAGGTGCTGGTAAGGATGCCGCAGGACGAATGAGTAGTAAATAACTAAACTTTCCCACCCTTTCATGCAAAAAACAGAAAAAACATTTTTACCTTCATCGTTGAAATCTAAGTGATTTGTTTTTCTTGTTTTTGTAAAAAAGTAAACAATCAATAAACGAAAAAGAACATAACTATGGAACAGAAATTTTGCCAGAGCTGCGGAATGCCGCTCACAGAAGAAATTTTCGGCACAAACGCCGACGGAAGTAAGAACGAAGACTATTGCATCTACTGCTATAAGGACGGTGCTTTCACTGGTGATTTCACCATGGAGCAGATGGCAGAATATTGCTCAATGTTCGTAGAGGAATACAACAAGAATACAGGCAAGAACCTCACTGCCTGTGAGTACAAGGAGGAACTGCTCAAGTTTTTCCCAACGCTAAAACGATGGGACATAAATTCCCGCCCTTTAAGGGAGGGGCAGGGAGGGTCTCATCCATTGAAGAAGCAGTTCATTGAGGAAGTCAACGCCCTCGGTATCCCTGGTATTCACGTAGATAATCTCTATGTCCTGCAAGGCTCGTTCATCAACCAGCCTTACACCATCAATGGCAATGAAGTGAAACTTCTCGATGATAACGCCACTTATTGGGGCAACCAGGTAATAATTCCCCGCCCTTTAAGGGAGGGTCAGGGAGGTTCCTGCTATGGCATCGCCTGCTGTGAACAATACATCCTCGTCAGCCAATATGGCAAAGATGGCTCCAATGCAGAACTCGTAATACTTAAAAAGAGAAGCAATGAGCAGGTTTAAGTTCAATACAATAGCATTCTTCACTACGAATAATGCTGCGATGGTGGAATTCTACTGTGACATCTTCGGCTTCGAGACAGAGTGGAACGGCATAGACATTGATGTGGAGATGCGTCTTGGCGATATGCGTCTGCTGCTGTTCCCTCGTGAGTCAATAGAAAAGATGACACGGCAGAAGTTCTGCTATCCCTCAGGCATAAACGGCACGATGGAAATCTCTTTTGATGTTCAGTCCTTCGCCGATGTTGATAAGGAATACAATCGTGCAGTTGGCATGGGCGCAAAGCCTATCTTCGAACCAACAACAGAACCTTGGGGGCAACGTACCTGCTACGTTGCCGACCCCGAGGGCAATCTCATTGAGATAAGTTCGTTTGAGGAATGATGAAGAGGGGAAACTAATTAACGAAAATTTTAACGTAATGTCTTAGTGTCTCATATGGGATTATTATGTAAAATTACGTTAATTCGCTTCTAAAATAATGAATAAAATAATAACGATGAACATACGATTAGAACAACCTGAAGATTATCGTGAGGTAGAGAACCTTACGCGTGAAGCATTCTGGAATGTATATGCACTAGGATGCGTGGAGCATTATGTGCTCAACCAGTATAGAAATAATCCGGATTTTATTCCGGGACTGGACTTTGTGATGGAGGAGGATGTGAAGATTATCGGCCATGTGATGTTTTCAAAGGCGGAGATTATTAAGGAAGACGGAACTGTTCTTCCTGCTGCTACCTTCGGTCCTATCAGCATTCATCCTGACTACAAGCGCAAGGGTTATGGCTTGAAACTTTTGAATTATGCACTTGAAAAAGCCCGCGAGATGGGAATCGGCGTAATCTGCATGGAGGGTAACATCGAGTTCTACAAGCATGCGGGCTTCGTTGTGGCAAGTAATCTCGGCATTCACTATCATGCGGAGCCGAAGGAGAACGAAGTGCCTTACTTCCTAGCACAAGAACTAATTCCCGGCTATCTCAATGGCATAGAAGGAACTTATCACACTCCGAAAGGCTATTACGTCGCTTTCGAGAACAAAGAAGGTTTTGAAGCTTACGAGGCAACCTTCCCCAAAAAGGAAAAGAAACAGCAGGAAGGACAGTTGTGAGATGATTGTACAAAGAATCCTAATGAATAATTATGCTGTAGTTACGTAAAAAGTTACTTCGCGGATATTCTCAGTAATGAATACGTGGATGAAAAATCCCCAGAAGAGCAATCTTCTGGGGATACTTTGTTTATAAAGGGAATTAATTCCCGCTGTTTATAAAATTCTTGGAGAATTGAAAACGTGGAGTGGGGGAGGGATTACTTGCCCAACTCA
>JAZLKJ010000092.1:0-3914 GCA_045597565.1 Prevotella sp.
CATAGAGGAAACCACGAGCAACACCGCCAAGGAGAACAATCTGGACGTGACGCTCGGTGTACAGACGAACAAAGATTTGGAGTATCTACGCAACAGCCTGAACGTGAAATCATCGTGGAGCGAGACATTTACGCACCTCAATGCCAATGAAGGAAACTATCAGCATCTCAACAATCCCTATTTCTCCGTTAGCAACGACTTGAGCATGATGAAACGCTGGGGCAGGCATCTGTTCCGCAGCCACTTTGATGTGGCCTACAACAACCGTCCACACGAGCTTCGTGTCAGTCCCGCCTACTACTTCGGCAGCGACTCTCTGCAAATGCTGAGTCAAGAGGTAACACAGAAGTACATCACCGCCAACTTCCGAACCTCGTATGGGCTGACAGCTGGTAATTTCACGTTGAACTACACGCCGCGTCTCAGTATGGACTTACGCAAACTGACCTCCGCATTAACAGCGACGGACCGCCTCGGCAGCTACATTCCCGCTGCTGACAGCATGAGAAACGACCTATGGTACAACTGTTACCAGGTGGGCATTGACCAGGACTATACCTACAAGAAGGGCAACACCCTACGCATGAGGCTGATGATTCCGACCTACCTATCAATCATCACAAACGATGACCGACTGGCAGGAAACTCCATCAGCCACTATCGATGGATTATTAATCCCACGCTTACGACAGACTACAGTTTCACACCCTCTTTCAAGGCTGTGGCCAATGGTTATTACCGCAAGTCCTATGGCAACATGAGCGATGCCTACAAGGGCTATATCCTACAGTCCTATCGTAATTATTACTGTCCGGTAAAACTTTTAATAAGAGCAATAAGAAAGGGCTGATTCCATAATTGTGGAGTCAGCCCAAATTGTTACCTTTGTTTTTACCACAAAACTATGATAACATGAACAAAGGTACACATTTCTTCGGACAGCCGGTATATGGACAGTTAATAAAATGCCTGGATAAGGATAAAATCATCGAAAAGAGCCGTAATCATGGCGGTGAAAGGTACGTAAAGTCGTTTGACGGTTGGCATCACCTGCTTACGATGCTGTATGCAGTCATCCTCCGTTTCGACTCATTGCGAGAGATTGAAGCCTCTATGCTGGCAGAGGTACGCAAGTTGGGGCATCTCGGTCTGAAAACCATCCCAAGACGCAGTACCCTGTCTGATGCGAACTCCAGACGTTCGGAAAAGTTCTTTGAGGACGTATATCATGACCTGTATGAAGCAAATAAGGCAACACTTTCCTCGGACAGCCGAGGTAATGGCACTGAAGCATGGATAAAACGCCTGAGAATCATCGATTCCACGACCATCTCCCTTTTCTCAAACCTCATTTTCAAGGGTGTTGGCCGTCATCCCAAGACTGGCAAGAAGAAAGGGGGCATTAAGGTGCATACTGTCATCTCTGCGAACGAGAACGTACCTTGCGATGTCAAGTTCACCTCGGCAGCCACGAACGACAGCTTCATGCTTGCTCCCAGCATGTATTCAAACGGTGAGATTGTAGCAATGGATAGGGCGTACATAAACTATGAGAAGTTTGAGGAACTGACAGAAAGAAACGTCGTTTATGTGACGAAACTCAAGAAGAATCTGGTGTACGAGGTACTTGTTGACTGTATGGACATGGATCCCTCAGGGAAAATGCAGTACAGGGAACAGGTGGTAGTATTCCGCAAGGGGAATATCAATCATATTGCCAGGATTGTCACGTATGTGGACATAAAGAAAGGCAAACAGCCAAAGCTTATACAACTGCTTACCAATGATTTTGATATGCCACTGGAGACCATTGTCCTCATTTACAGGCGCAGATGGCAGATAGAGTCGCTTTTCAAGCAGATAAAGCAGAATTTCCCGCTTAGATACTTCTACGGCGAAAGCAGCAATGCCATTAAGATTCAGATTTGGGTTACTTTGATCGCGAATCTGCTTATGACACTGCTGCAACAGAGTCTGAAACGCAGGTGGAGTTTCTCTGGATTGGCTACGATGGTGAGAATCGTACTCATGTACTATATCAATCTGGACTCATTCCTTGAAAGTCCTGACGAAGACTTGAAAAGAATGCTTGAAGAATGCGCAGAATCACCCCCAGATATGGTGGAAGAGAAATAATAAGAGGCTTACTGAAAAGGAAAAGTCACTCAACTCCTGTGTTTCAAGGGGTAGAGTGACTTCGTATGATGTTTAGCGGACAGTAATATATCGTAATCTTCTCCGCAACACCACCGACCATCTGCTGGAAAGTAGCGGCAGTGGCGCCCGTATGGGATTAGAATATCGTGATGTCATTCGTATGCTCTTCTTCAACGTGAGTGGAGGCATTCAGCACAGCCATAAGAATCTTCTCTATGGCTATAACTACGACGGGATCGTCGGTGTAAAGACTACGCTTGACCAGTCCACCAATGCCGACACGTATAGTCTTTTCGCAGGAGCCAGCAAGACTCTGAGCCTTTGGCACACAAAGTTAGAAGCCTCCGCAGGATGGAATCGCGGCAAGAGCGAATTGCTGTTGCAAAATGTCATCCAGCCATTCCATACGAAAAGTTATACTATCGGCACATCGCTCAACACAACCCCGTGCCAATACCTCAACCTCGTCTACAGCTTCGCATGGATGAAGACAGAACAATGGGTGGCTAATAGCGACGAGACATTGCCCGCTCTGCTCACCCATTCGCACAATGGCAAGGTATGGATATTCCCGACCGAGAAACTGAGCATCAACTTCAATGTCGATTATCAGTACTTCAACGAGGCCTCCGCTCTGAACATCGTCTTTGCCGATGCTCTATTACGCTACGCCTGCAAGACAACCGAATGGGAACTGGAGTGCAGCAACATCTTTAATGCTCGTCGTTATGTTTCTACCGTTCATTCCGGCATGAGCACGAGCATCAACAGCCACGACCTTCGTCCGCTCAGTGTTCTGCTGAAAGTCAGATTCAAACTTCTATAAACCATTATGTGCAAACGTATCATCACCATCATTCTCGCCCTCGCCGCCGTGTGCGGTTGTCAGTAAACGGAGAAGACCATCTACAAGGTGCTGCTGAGTGAGCACGCAATGGAGTTGGAGCGACAAGAGAGAGCCTACAATGACTCGCTCGAAAAGTACAGTGCGCTGTTCGACACCGCACAGATTCAGTATTATTTCGACCTCCACAAAGCAGTCTTAGACACCCTGGGCGTTGTCATGCGACAAGAAGCGCAGCGAAAGGCAGGGAAGCCGCCAACGAGGAAAACAGCAGCACGACTACAGAACTCATCCTCCTCGGAGTAGCCATCATCCTGCTCATCGCCACAATTATCTACGTCAGCATCACCACCCTCTTCTGGACTCGCCTTGGCTGGTTCTTCGAGGATATTTGGCACTGGCTGAAACGTCGCCGCATCATCCGCAGACTGACCGACCATCGCTACTGCTCGCTCATCAACGGTCCATTCATTAAGGACGAAGACCTCACCGACGAGGACATCCACGAAATCATGAACCTCATCCACAAAGACAATCCCCCGAAATATGAGATAAAGAGAAAAGAAGAAAGCAGTAAAGTTCTTGGACAATCCAAGCGGCAAAGCCGAGCGAGTAAAGAAGATTAGTTAAACAAAGTAATTTTTGTTCAAAGACCTATAGGCACTAAGTCCCCACTGCGTCGTGACGATGCGGTGGGGCTTTGTCGTGAATTATGCCAAGATGTCTTGGAACAAAAGATAACTGGAAAGGTTTATACCAAGAGCATGTCGCAACAGACTTCTTATACATATTATGCTTGCTGCGCAAAAATGCGAATAGTAACCATTGATGTTTGCTGCGTAATGTTGAGCTATCCATACTCCGCAGAAGTTCGTCAGTTGGCGATTGTGGTGGGTGGATTAGGATGCACCTC
>JAZLKJ010000093.1:0-5417 GCA_045597565.1 Prevotella sp.
GGATTATCCGCTGCATAGCAATAGCAGCAACAGCGACTGGCAGAACATTGACCTCTCAAAAGACGACCAGCTCAACGCGTTCTCATCTTCTGGCAGCTCTACCCTATCGCCTATCGCCGTTTCATACCGTCTGCTACGACAGACAGAAAGCCTCATCCTGAAGCATCAGGGAACGGAGAACATGGACGCCGTAATCCTGGACAACGACCTTCGCGAAGCCGACATCCGCATGCCAGACGGAATAATCCTGCACGTTAAGCACAGCTACTCGTTAGGATGGGAACCTGGCGCACAGTCAGACACATGGCCGGAAGTGGCTTGCATAATCATACGTCAGGACAAGGATGACTACGTAGCAATTGGCTCGGGCATCGTCATTACATACGAGAAGGACTCTAAGCAGAAAACATCAAAACCGCAAGTTGGACTTGCTAAATGCGAGTTGGTGGAATATTCTGCTGACGGCAAGATGCAGATTCTCCGTCATCTCAGCGGCGACCAAACTCACCAAGGCCGCCACGTCCGCATTCCTGTAGGCGAATATCAGATACAGCATTTCCGCCTATACGAATATTAAATGTATTCAAATCAACAAATCCTTAAAATTACCTATGAAAAGATTAATTCTTTGCGCTTCTATGGCCGTTCTATCAGCTGGCAGTATGATGGCGCAGAAGAGCGCAGTAACATTCGACAGTTACGAATGGGACTTCGGTAACATCGACGCCGCGAATGGCGCTGTTTGCCACACATTCACATTCAAGAACAACAGCAAGAAGGCTGTAAAAGTAAGCAAGGTCAATCCAAGTTGCGAGTGCATTTCGGTAAGACCGCTCTCAAAATCTTCGCTCAATAACGTGAGCATAACAGAAGATGTGCAACCTGGTAAGACAGCTCAGATCATGGTGGTCTTCAATCCAAAGGACTCTGAGGGCAAGACTTACCGCAGCGTAGAGTGCCTTGATGCTGAGGGCAAGACATTGGGTGCTCTGACCCTAAAAGCTAATATATCGACATCCCCCCGTTCGGAGGGACAGAAGGTGGCTTACCCTTACCTCGACACAAACCTCACTAACGAGGAGCGCGTCGAAAACCTTATCTCGCTGCTTACACCACAGGAGAAGGTCGGTCTTATGATGAACAAGTCAGTTTCCATAGATCGCCTCGGCATTCCTTCTTACAATTGGTGGAGCGAGGCTTGCCACGGCGTGCGCCAAGGCGGTTACACAGTCTATCCGCAACCTATCGGTATGGCAGCAGCGTTCAGCGAGAAGCTCGTCTATGACGTGTTCTCAACGGTTTCTGACGAAGCTCGCGCCAACTGGAACCGCTCTGACCACAACGTCTTCAACGTGCCGATGGGCGTTACTTATTACCCTGGTAATCCGGAACTTACCTTCTGGTGTCCAAACGTAAACATCTTCCGTGATCCACGTTGGGGACGCGGTCAGGAGACTTGCGGCGAAGACCCTTACATGAACGCTGTTCTCGGCGTGCAGACTGTTCTCGGTATGCAGGGCAACAACGACAAGTATTTCAAGACTCACGCCTGCGCAAAGCACTACGCAGTGCACAGCGGACCTGAGCCATTGCGCCACACCTACAACGCTTCTGTCTCTATGCGCGACCTTTGGGAGACTTACCTCCCTGCTTTCAAGGCTCTCGTTAAGAAGGCTAATGTGCGCGAAGTGATGTGTGCCTACAACCGCTATGAGAATGAGCCTTGCTGTACAAGCGACCGCCTTCTCGTTGATATTCTCCGCCGCAAGTGGAACTATGACGCTATCGTCTTGACCGACTGCGACGCCATCAACAACTTCTACAATAAAGGTCAGCATGAGACTCACCCTGGTCCGCTTGAGGCTTCTGTAGATGCTGTTCTCAACGGCACAGACCTTGAGTGCGGAAAGGTTTTCATGGTTCTCACAGAAGCTTTGGACAAAGGTCTCATCAACGAAGCCACTCTTGATTTCCACCTTCGCAAGACTCTCCTCGGACGCTTTGAACTCGGTATGTTCGACCCTGCTGAGATGAGTCCTTGGGCTAATCTTACGCCAGACGTTATCAGCAGCGAATCAAACAACGACCTCGCTACTCAGGCAGCTCGCGAATCTATGGTTCTCCTCAAGAACAACGGCATTCTCCCTCTCTCAAAGGGCATCAAGACAATCGCTGTTGTTGGTCCTAATGCCGACGACGTGGAACTTCTCAACGGCAACTACGGTGGTACTCCTACCGACAACCACAAGCATTCTCTCCTTGAAGGCATCAAGAATGCAGTTCCTGACGCTAAGGTCATCTATCACAAGGCTTGTACGCTCAACGACGAGTACAACACCGTGAACCATCTTCCAGAGTTCAACGACGGCAAGGGCGCTTTCGTAGAGTTCTGGAACAACAAGGAACTCAAGGGCAACCCTGATGTTACCGGCTATTTCAACGAACTGAATTTCAGCACATTCGGTGGTTGGGGATTTGCCGAGGGCATCAACAACGATAGCCTTTCCGTTCGTATTTCTGGCAAGTATAAGGCAGACTTCACAGGCGATATGAAGTACAATCTCATGACAGACAACGGCTATGTTCTCAAGGTGAATGGTGCTGTTGTGGAGGAAGCTCAGGGCGGCAGTCGTCGCGGGTTCCGCAGAGGTCCTATAGAGTATAAATCGTTCCCTGTAAAGGCTGGCGAAACTTACGACATCTGCATCGAGTACGGCAAGGGCAACGGCAACTTCGCTATGCTTCGCGGCGAGATTTGCGAGCGCAAGCTTGTTGACTTCACTGACATCCAGAACGACGTTAAGCAAGCTGATGCCATCATCGTCATCGGCGGTATCTCTGCAAGAATGGAAGGCGAAGGCGGCGACAAGGCTGACATCGAACTCCCTAAGGTTCAGCAGCGTCTCGTTCGTGCTATGCACGCTACAGGCAAGCCTGTTGTTATGGTAAACTGCTCTGGTTCTGCCATCGCTTTCGGCAGTGTTGAAGATCAGTATGACGCTCTCGTTCAGGCTTGGTATCCGGGTCAGGGCGGTGCAAAGGCTCTTGCAGAGGTTATCTTCGGCGACTTCAACCCTTCAGGCAAGCTCCCTGTAACATTCTACGCTTCAAACAACGACCTCCCAGACTTCCTCGACTATAGCATGGAGAACCGCACTTACCGTTACTTCAAGGGCAATCCTCTCTACGCTTTCGGCTACGGCATGTCATACACTTCTTTCGAGGTTGGCAAGGCTAAGCTCTCAAAAACTTCAATGAAGGCAAACGGCAAGGTCACAATAACTGTTCCTGTAACAAACACTGGTTCACGCTCTGGCGAAGAGATCGTTCAGGTTTACGTTAAGGCTCTCGACTATGCCGACGCTCCTATCAAGTCGCTCAAGGGCTTCCAGAAAGTGAAGGTTGCTTCTGGCGAAACTGTTAAGGCAGAGATCACTCTCAACGGCGAGTCGTTCGAATACTACGACCCATCTATCGACGAGCTCTCTACACGCCCAGGTCGTTACCAGATTCTCTACGGAACATCGTCACTCGACAAGGATTTGAAGGCTGTTGATTTCGTAGTGAAGTAAGGTAGAATTAATAGCCCACCATAATAAAAAAACAGAAACTTTTCTAATTATTTAAAGGGCGAGGATTTGGCTTTCCAAATCCTCGCCCCACAAGTTTTCAAGTTTTTAAAAAAGGCTACTACTCGTCTTGTTTCTCATGTTTCTTCCTTTCTTCCTCCTCTATCGCAAGTTGGTAATTGTTGATTACCGCACCTGTTACCAAGTTGAGAAGAAGGAATGCTGCGAGGCAGAACCACGATACATGATAAGTAGTGATCACCGCTGAGTTTGCATTTATCAGACCATATTCTGAGGCAGTGATATGGTTGTAGCGGAGATCTGTCCAGTCCTCACCTGTAAGTTCACGGAAGAGCGTGAAGACAGCTTCACCAAGATCGCAGAAAGGATCTGGAGAATTGGCTGGTGCTGCTGGTGCAATCTCCATGTATTCGTTGTATTTTGCCAACTTCTCGTCAGAAAGAGTGGCAGGGTCTGGCAAACGGAACATAGACACGCCGACGATGGCGTAGAGGTAAACGAAGATGAGGAACAGAATCAAGTTGTAGAACATTGATGTCATTGACTTCACCAACACGGTTACTATCAATTTGATTTCCTTGGCAGTTCGGAGCAGACGGAGTATTCTGAACACACGCAGAACTCGCAACGCTGTCATCATAGATGCTGATGTGAACAATGTTTCCGGTATGTAGCCTATCATTACCAACGTCAGATCAAAGATGTTCCATCCGTCGCAGAAGAACTCCTTTATGCTCTTTGCAGCGATGAATCGGATGGTGATTTCCACGGTGAAGATATACAGGATGCACTGCTGTATCATCTTTATCGTAGAATCACTAGTATAGGTTTCTACACCGATAAGGATTGAGTTCAGGAGGATAATACCAATTATCGAGAGCTCAAAGATTTTGTTGTTTGCCAGAAAAGAGGCTAATTCTTTAACTTTAGACATTTCTATTATTTTTATTAAGAGTTATTTTTTATACTATTTTTGCCTTTACGATAACCTTTTCCACATCACATAGTAGTTGTAGGTATTGTCAACAAAATATTGCAAAATTATTAAAAAACATAGAGAACGCCAAAAGAATAAATCATTTTACACTCGAAAGCACAAATAACTTGGACTATGTCAATCTACAGAAAATCTAAATTATGAAAAGGTTTGTGGAATATTTCCGTATCTTTTATCGCATATTCTTTAATATAGATAATCTTTACGACACTTTTTCGCAAATGAATAATTAGAATAACATTTTTTTTCCTAACTTTGCGCCAATTTATAGAAACCAAAAACTTAAACCCAATAAAAGATGCAACTCAAAAAAGTTATTGTACTCGGTTCAGGTGCCCTCAAGATTGGACAGGCTGGCGAGTTCGACTATTCAGGTTCGCAGGCACTCAAGGCTTTGCGTGAAGAAGGTATCAGCAGTGTGCTCGTAAACCCAAACATCGCTACCATTCAGACTTCTGAAGGTATCGCTGACAAGGTTTACTTCCTTCCAGTGAACACTTACTTCGTTACTGAAATCATCAAGAAGGAACGCCCAGAGGGCATCCTTCTCGCTTTCGGTGGTCAGCCTGCACTCAACTGCGGTACAGAACTTTACCTCAACGGCACTCTCAAGGAGTACGGCGTACAGGTGCTCGGTACTTCCGTAGAGGCTATCATGGACACAGAAGACCGCGACCGCTTCGTGAAGAAGATGGACGAGGCAGAACTCAAGACTCCAGTGAGCCACGCCGTAGAGTCTATGGAAGACGCTCTCAAGGCTGCTCACGAGATTGGTTTCCCTATCATGGTTCGCTCTGCTTACGCCCTCGGTGGTCTCGGTTCAGGTATCT
>JAZLKJ010000094.1:0-20495 GCA_045597565.1 Prevotella sp.
ACATGCAGCATGCGGTCTTTCTCGCGGACAACCCTGAAAATGCTCTCGGCACTGTGCAGTTCCTTGTTGGCTATCGGTTGCCATTTAGGGTACTTAAGTTCCTTCTTTTCGCAGTCAGGGAATGACATGAAGTCGCGGTGGTTCTGATAGCGTCCGCCAGCGACGGCAGTGTCCAGTCTTTCGCCCTCGGAGAGCAGCGACTTTATTCTGCGCAAAGCTCCGTTAGGCATGCTGGCATCATAGACAATGCGCACGGGGCAGCCCACCTTGCGCGACTTCACGCCCTTCTGTATCTTCTGCATGAAGCCCTCGCGGAGGTCGTTGTCAATGTCCATCTCCGCATCGCGAGTGAACTTGAACGTCCATGCCTTGAAGTCGTCATACTGCATGCCGGGGAATACCAGCGGCAAGCATACGCGGACAACATCGTCAAGATACATCACGTTCACCGCGTTTTCGTTATCGTCAGGGTTAAGGTCAGGGTTAAGGTTATCGTTAGCATTATCCACCACAAACCATCTTCCTACGACGTCCACGGGCAGCGGAAACAAAGCGTAGTGAGACTTGAGACCTTCCTTCTTCATGCGCACTATCATATAGATGTCGTCGTCCGCCTCCTTGTCGAAGCTATGCAAGTTCTCAAACCATACTGGCGATATTCTGCCCAGCAGTTTTGTCCTGTAGAACTGCATCACGCGCTCCTTCTGGCCATCGTTCAACTCATCATTGCGCACCACGCGTATGCCATTCTCCGCAAGCGCCTTTCTTACAGCCTCAACGGTCAAGGCATATTCCTGAACATAGTTGGCATTCAGGCGGTTAATCCGTTTCAGTGTTGCCGCAGCCTTGCTGGCAGCCTCCTTGAGGTCTTTCGGCGCACGGCTATCGCCAAGGGCAGCCACACGTCCAAGGCTGGCCATCCTGACACGGAAGAATTCGTCAAGATTGTTGGAGTAGATACCGAGGAAGGAAAGACGCTCCAAGGCAGGTACATCCTCGCGCTGCGCCTCTTCCAGAATTCGGTGGTTGAAGTACATCCATGAGATGTCTCGCTCCACATAGTTTTGTTTTGATAGTTTTATCATCAGTGCTATTTACGATTTACGGATTTACGGATTTACGATTTTTACGGATTTACTTTTTGATGGAAAACAGCAAGCGCAACCAACCGTTTTCCGTTGATTGCGCTGCAAAGTTACTCTTCGTGTATTACGTCGGTATTACAGTCGTGTTACAATAATGTTACATCACGACAATTTAACAGGATTGCAACATTCTTCCGTACTCGGACATTAATAATCGGCATTCTGGGGGTCAAATTCAGTCCATCCACGGAGCCAGTTGTCGTTGTTGGCGAATGCTCCGGCGTAAGTTACCTTTTCAAACCAAGACGAAAGCAGGGCGTCTGTGAAGCTTGCTGCGTTGAGAATAGGCGATCCTGCCTGCGGCAAGTAGTTGGCTCCGGTATAGATGCCAGAAGTGAACTTGAGGTCGCTGATGGAAGTGAAGATCTGGTTGCCTGGCTGTGACCTGAAGAATGTGCTACTGAAAGACTCTTTTGAAGCATCAATGACGCTCTTGTTTGCTGCGTCATAGAGCACGTCCTCGTACTTCTTGTTGGCGTCGCTACCGGTAATGCCCATGCCGGCAAGGATGATGTTTTGCAGTTTCAGGTTGCCTGCCTTAGCCACCTCCTGAGTATTGCCCTTCTCTCCGTCAACGATAATTCCAATAGGATAACCGACAGCTACGGAATTGAAGCAAGCGAGACGGCTGCTGCGACGAATCTGCATAGCACTCTGGTACTTGCCGAGTGCCGAACCGTTCTGTGGGAATACGCTACCGCCGTTGATGTAGTCAGGAGTGTTCTCGAAACCGTTACGTCCCATAGGACCTATGAAGGTCACGTTGGAGAATACTGCTGAGGTGAAAGGCTCCGTAAGCGAACCGTCGGCATCGTTGTCGCTCTCAAAACCGTTTGACTGTGAAGTGTCAGCAATGCGTGGGTCGCGGATGGAGAGGGCAAACTGAACCTTTCCATTGTAACCGTTGTCAGTGTCAAATTCATCATCCCAACCATTGTAGGCAACGAGGTAACGGCAGTTGACATTGCCACCAAACCACTCGAAGGAATCGTCATTGGTGTAGCTCACTTGCACATGGTCAATCTGTGTACCAGCACCTACACTTCCCAATGTCAAACCGTTGATTTCCTTGTCCTTCTGGAAAGGATAGCCTGCAAACTCTACACGTACATAAGAGAGTACGCCGCTGTTGTCATTGGCATCGTTGCCACCGTGCTTTGTGCGAGGACCGCCCTCAATCTGCTGACCAAGCACCCCCTTGTTGTTCGTGCCACGTCCGCAGATGACCAGTCCTCCCCAGTCGCCAGGTTTACGGTTGCCCTTTGCTTCAGCAGAGGTGAAGACGATAGGAGCTGATTCCGTGCCCTTGGCGTAGAGTTTGCCACCAGGTTCCACGATGAGCGAGGCGGCAGAAGCCTTCTCACCCTTGATGACAGTACCGGGTTCGATGGTCAACTCCGCACCGTCAGCCACATATATCCATCCCTTCATCAGATATACCCCCTTCTTCAGCGTCTGCTTGCCAGTAAAGATAAACTCCTTATCACCATTGCCGATAATGCTTCCGTTCACGTCATCTTTGCCTTCTGCTGAGAAGGTGAGGCGATTGCATGTCTTGATGCTACCGTCCGTGCCCCATACGTAGGCAGCTTGTGTCTCATTACCATTGTTCACGTCATCGTCTTTGCTGCACGATACCATGGTCATCGCCAGCGTAGTGACCATCATAGCCACTGAAAGAAAAACTTTCTTCTTCATTGTTTTTATTGTTTTGTTATTACGTCATGCAACCCACCCCTTGTGGAATTGCACTGCAAAGATACTCTTTTGTTGTTTCTACATTGTTACGATCATGCTACGATTTTGTTTCGTAACCAGATTGTCATAATGCAAGATTTTTTAGAATTTGTAACTTGCGGAAAGTTGTATGGTGCGTCCTGGGTAAAAGGAACGCGTAATTTGTTCCACTTCGCCTTGCAGAGTCCTTTCAAATTGCTTGAACAGAACCTTTTGTGCCAGAATGTCGCGCACGGAAAGACGAAGGTCGAAGTGCCCGATGCTCTTGGCTATGTTGAAGTCGAGTTGATGGCGAGGCATCTCATAACTGTCGGGCACACGTACTTCGGTGATACCAGTTCCCACGCTACGTCCTACGCCTATCAGACGTTTGCCAATCACATTGTATAATAAGGATGCCGTCCATCCCTGCGTTCCCTTTCCTTTGTTGGGGATTTGGTTGCTGTTGAAGAAAAGTCCAACGTTGACAAGATATGGCGACTGTCCTTGCATCGGGCGTGATTCTTCCTTGCTTCCATCAGGAAAAATTACATTGCTCTTTATCCATGAGGTATTGAGTGACAGGGAGAGAAAAGGCAGACGCAGGAAGTCAAGCTGCTTGCGGATGTCGAGTTCAATGCCATAGTTGTCAGCTCCTTCTGCGTTGAGATAGGAATATACGAGGTCGGTGCCACCAGCTACGGTGTACGTCCACTCGATGGGATTGCGGAAATGCTTGAAAAAGAGTGAGAGGCTCACCACCTCACCCGCATGAGGATACCATTCCCAACCGAGGTCGAGGTTATCAATGTAAGCCGGCTGGAGATTGTGATTGCCCTGCACGTTGCTGGCAAGGTCGAAGTCGTAATAGACACTGGACGAGAGTTCGCGAAACTCGGGGCGGTTGGTCGTACGACCGTATGCAACGCGCAACTGCTGCTTGTCGGTAAGGTGGTAGGCAAGGTTGAGTGATGCGAAAAGGTCGTTGTATTCATAGAATGTAGAGAGTGGTGATGGCTCCTGGCGGCGGGTATTGGAAATCAGTTCTGTGCGTACATGTTCAAAACGTACACCACCATACACATCAAACTTTTGAATGGGAAGTTTCGCACTCACGTAACCGCTGCCCTGAGTGCTTCGAGCAGAATAGTTGTTGCTCCAATCGATGAGTTCATGCTGACTGATGCCAATAGTATTTTCGTCCATGGTCAAGATGACAGGCAGGTTGCTCTTGGCATCACAACCATCAAGTGATTGAGGCAACTGACCGCCCTCGTACTGCAATGTCCATTGACGTGTCTCATACGTTCGGCGACGATGTTCGGCGTATGCACCTGCAAAAAGAGAGGGAGTGAATGAGCCTAAAACAAAGTTGTGTTTCCAATTGGTGGCAGCCGAAAGGATGTGCTCATCGAGTCGGGAGGTCTCACGATTGAAGTCGTTCAGGTTCTCTACTACCCAGCGGTTATCGTTATCGTAAACCGTGTATCGGCGACGGTTGGGCAGATGGCGATTAGCGTATGCATAGCCGAGGCTCCAGTCAAGTTTATCAGCTTCAGATAGTGTGTGTTTGCCATCCAACTGAACATTGTAGGTAAGCCTACGTTGGCGGTAATACTCTGCCTGACGCACATGGTCACTCTGCGCATCAAAGCCATCACGATCAGTATATCGATCCTTACCCAAATTATTGAGAATCTGTTTCAATTCAACTCGATTACGCCCAGAGGCAGATAGATACGTAAGGTTGAGCAATGTACCAAACCGACGATTGACATTGTACTGCTGGTCGGTCATCTGGCGCAGGTAGTTGGAGCGGTTGTGTGTCACATCGTAAGCACCAAATAGATTGTTCTCCATGTCGCGCAGGGTTCGGTATTGTTGCGTGAAATTGGCGCTGGCAACCAATGCCCATGTCTGCCCTTTCTCTGTATGCCATCGCTGTGCCGTGCTTGCCGATGCACTGATATCCCCGACAGGAGAAAAGGAATGTGCCTGCCAGCTATTCTCTTTTGTAGAAAGGAATGTACGGAAGTGTGATGCCTCATTCCAAGAAGTACCCAACGAGATATCCGTCTTGTTCTCGCTTGGCACATCCTTTGTGTTGACCAGAATGAAGCCTCCCGAGAAATCAGCGGGATATTCTGGTGCAGAAGACTTCACAACCATCATATTATCAAGTTGCGACGACGGTATGATGTCGAAAGAAAAGGCTCGTTGATCAGCTTCGCTCGAAGGTACGGCAGCTCCATTCAGCCATACATTATTATATCGTTGCGAAAGTCCTCTCACCATGACAAATTTCTCGTCGATGATGCTTACACCTGGTATGCGGCGTATCACCTCGCCAGCATCCTTGTCTTGAGTTCGCTTGATGTGCTGCTCGCTAACGCCAGTCATCGTTACATGCGCCTCCTGCTGTTCTCTGGTGGTCGCCGCTTCGGTGTTGTGAAGTACTGTTCCTGTCACCGTTACTTCGCTGAGTGTGGTATTGTCCATATCAAGCACAAAATCCAAAACCATGTCATCCTTGGTTACCCTGACATTCTCTCGTACAACTGTTTTGAAGCCGATGTAGTGTACCGTCAGCGTATAAGTACCATTCTTCAATGTCAACGAGTAGTTACCATCAATGTCAGCAGTAGTTCCATGTCCGTCATTCGTTACGATGGTAGCCCCAGTAAGCGGCTCGTTTGTGCCTCGTTCTGTGATTTTTCCTTTCACTATACCAGCGAAACAGATGGCTGGCATAGTGATGAGGAGAGTTGCTATTACTATTCCCTTGAATTTGTTTTCCATACTTTTAATCGTCATCGTCGTCATCATTATCATCCCAGTCATCGTCATCTTCATCCCCGTCATCATCATCGTCGTCATCATCGTCGTCATCAGCATCAACAACAATGCATTGCTTCTGATGAGGAACGGCAGAAGCCTTGCACTTTGTAAAAAAATCAAATATATTGCGCATCTTAATCAGAATCACTTTAGAATCTAATCATGAGTTCGGCCACAAGTTTGTCTTGCTCCGATTCCTTTGCGATGCCATTATTCGGATACCAGTATTTCTCGTAGTTGAGACGGAGGTCAGTAGGGAAGGATTTGTTGGCTACGTGGAAGGTAAGACCTGCGGTGAGGCGGTGACGCTCAGCGTCAGATTGCTGGAGTTGGGTAGTGCCTTCCACAAAACCCTTCTTTCCGTCGCTATGGTTGTCCATGTAGTCGTAGCGGAGGAGGTAGCTGATAGCTTGGATGTAAGACTTCTCGCTCTTCAACTTCTGCTTGTAGATAGCCATTGCGTCAATGGCATTGCAATCGTCGAAAGCATCCTTGGCATAGAACTTACGGAGGTATTCTGCCTCAAGGTGGAGACCGTTCTGTTCGTAGTATGCGCCGAAATCGACGGAGGTGTAAGATGCCTCGCGGTTGGCAATGAGCTGGTGCTGAATGCTCGGAACAATAGCCACACCCTTGACTGGATAATATTGCAGGCGAGCGGAGTAGGCAGGAGAAGAGAACCAAGCTGTCTTCTGGTTGTCGAGGTTAGAGCCGTTGTACATACCGGCATCCACGGAAAGCACTTTGCGGTTGTCCTTATCCGTGAAATCATATCCCACAGCTGCACCAACATCTCGCATATCGCCTACCTGCTTTGCAATGAACGAGCGGTTGGCAAAATACTGTGCCGACGGATTACGATGCGCATCAATGGAGAACGGCATACGCTGCTGACCGATGGTGGCGCGTAGAGCAGACCCTCCCTGACCCTCCCTTAAAGGGAGGGAAAGTCTTACCCAAGCGTCCTTCATCTTGATCTGCGACTCATCGCAGAGATCCACTTCCAGTTTGTAGCTGCTTCTCAATGTCAGACTTCCTTCCACGGAGAGTCGTGCATTGCGCACCTCAAAGCGACTGGCTTCAAGGTCGGGTTCATACTCATACTTGCCGCGGAGAATACCATGCAGCTGTGGTGTAGTACTTTCCTGTGCGTAAGTTACTGACAGGCATAGGAGTGAGATAGCGAGTGTCAGAATCTTTTGTGTCTTGTTCATCTTTCGCCAAGGGAAGTTTTGGTTTGCCTTTCCCATTGGCGCTGCAAAGGAAAGAGATTGTTTTTACAAGAGTGTTACATCGGTGTTACAATGTTGTGAAAATGAAAAATTCACTTCACCAGCACCTTCTTTCCATTGATGATATAAAGACCATGTAGCAATTGACGGACATCTTCTTCCGTTGAAGAAGAAGAGACTTTGACACCAGCAATGGAATAGATACCCCTCTGGCGTATAGGAGACGTAACCATAACGGTCTCATCAATCGCATCCGTATCGTCAATATCACCGAAGGTAACGATATAGCTCACCTCGCCAGCACCGAACGCCATATCAACGACATGAAGTCGGCTGTCCTCCACAGGATCCTTTCCGTCAACCATCGTGTAGTTCGTCGTCCAGAAGTTCTCCCCGTCAAGTTCTTCGCCAGTATTGCAGTTCGTTATCTTGATTATTCTGCATGAACAGTCCATAGGATTCTCCACGTAGGTATAGAACCACTCCTTTGTAACAGTATTAACAGTAACCTTACATTCCCTTTCCGATAACACCTCAACCGTCGCAGCTTCCGGCATAGGATGCAACTTAGCATCCGTACCGTTGGAGAAATAGATATGGTCTGGCAAGTCGTATGTATCAGCAACGTCATTCGTCACCCACGCCCTGAGATTCCGTCCTCCCAAGGCATTGGTATTGATGCTATGTATAAGTTCATGGATTGTTACATTGTCAAGCAGAGAGAGCTCCGGATTGTCGTAACTCGTCACGTGAGTGAAGCCGACATTATACTCCTTGATATGACCAAGCAGCGAACAAGTCAAGTCCCACGTAGCGTAAGAGCACTTCCCCGCAGCAATCGTGCCGAAGTCCGTTGATATATCGTCCGCCAGAGCCATGGTTCTGTTCTCTCCGTTCAGCGAAGACGCAATAATGGCAAACTCCACAAGCAGCCCCTTCTCGTTTTCCACAATCTGCGGCTGATGAGTTATCATCCTTACGTTCTGCGCATCTCCCATGCCCTTGTTGTGTATTAGCACAGTGAACTCGGCAGGGATCACCGGCTCCTTCACATCCTCCGTCAGAGGATTGTCGCCGTAAAGATCGCGCTGCATGAAATATGTCAGGTCAAGCTCAGGCGTAGGCTTCACGATGAGCGAAGCAGGATACAGCGAGCGCGCCTGTTCCTTCTCACCATCGTTGAAGTAGAGAGAACCGCCAAAGCTATAAGTCTGGTCACCGTCCGGCGCAGCATACTTCGTAGGGATGAAGAGATAAGTAGCAATGCCCACAGCCCCCGGCTCCAATGTCCACGTACCATTACCACTGTCCATGAATCCAGATGAACTTTCAAGGGCTATCTGCATCTCATGAGCCGTAGCCTGAACGCCATGCTCGTTCGTAGCAGTGATCACAGCACTGATATCCGTAAGCCTCGAGTCCGAAGAATTCTCTATCATCATAGAGCCACGGAAAGCCTGGCGCGTAACCACCATCTGCTGATTAAGGGCAAACTTCACCGTGGCACAAGTGTTACCCGAAGCCTCCGAAAGCACCTTGGCATCCTCCGTCGTAGCCCGTAGAAGATCGTCAAAGTCAACGAACCCCATATCCCTCATTACCCTCTCGCAGCTGTCTATCTGCACCTTCAGTCTCTGTGTAAGCAGAATGTCCATATAGTTGTCGCCCACTACGCTGAGACCATCAGCCTTACGGAAGGTATTCACCTGCCGCACTATATGCCTAGGCAGACTGAAGTCATGCCAGTCAGCCATGCGCTGCGGCATGAGCACGATATTCTCATCGTAAAGCACCTCCAACGTCTTGTCGTAAAGAGTTCCAGCAACATGATACCTCGCAAGATTCTCGTCCACCTCGTCAATGGCAGGCTTCAGCATTCCGTATGTAGCCACGTCCTCGCGCAGACTTGGAGCGTTTACAATCTCAGCGTCCAGAGCCTCCGTAAGACTGTCTATCGCCATCAGCAGGTCAAACTTCACCCTGTAATTGTCGAACAGACTATTCAGCGCATTCGTCCTTCGTCTTACACCGAAGGAAGGCTTAGCGTAGCTGCTACTCGCATTCTTCCAGACACATTTCAGCGTACTTAGAGTACCCTCGCCAAGACACGACATCGAGCAGAACAACTTACATGCATATTGGTACATGCCGTAAAGATCCACCTGCGATTTTACAGACATGCGTCTTATCTCAGGATCACGCTCCTCAGGATAATCCTTCGGATCCTCATCCTCAACAGTCAGAATCCTCTTGTCAGGCTTACTCTCACCCGGCTTGTAAGGGTCAGGCTCGCAAGTTCTGAGCAGATACTTCATTACCTTCACCAGATTTTCCTTCTTGTCGCTGTTGATAGCCTTACAAGGATAGCTGAATCCCAAGAACGTCTCGTCCGAACAACGAGGCTTCCTTACCTCCTCTTCATACCTCTTCCCTCTTACCTCCTCTATATACCTCTTACCTCTTACCTCATCTTTACCCCCCTTACCTCTCACATAGACAGGTATTGTCCACGTCTGGTTTGGAGCAAGCGTAAAGCCAGAGTAGTCGTTGAGCGCAACGAAGTCAACACCCTCAGCCTCAGGCAGCGAGAGACACACGTTCTCAGCATTGATGAGACCCCTGTTCGTCAAAGTGACGTTATATAGCAGCGTACCGCCATCATATACCCTCTGTAGCTCAATCTCGTCGGGACAGACCATCTCCACCACAGGCTTTGGCACCTGCGTCTCATATACAAACTCCGATCTGATGTCATATACATCCTCCACCTGCGTTTCCTCCACACTGAACGAAACGCTAATCGCCTGATACGACACGTACGCCAGATGCTCCGTCACCTCACCAGGGTTCACCATCACGTTCTGCGTATAAGAATCGTGCTTTGAAGCCGTCACGTACAGAGTATAAGCACCCTCGTTCATATTCTCAAACCTCGCAATACCGTCATTATCGGAAATACCAGAGTAGAGGGTAACACCACTGTTGTAGTCCTTCACAACCACCGTAGAGTTGGCAACGTAAGGATGCTTGCCGTCAGCAGAACCATACTCCGTAAATTCGTCCATGACACGCACCACAAGCGAACCCCTCTCGTCGCTTACAACCTTCATGCTGTAGGCAATGACAGCACCGTCGCCATTCTCACAATTCACGGCAATCGTACCCCTCTGCACCACGTTTACGTCAAGACCCTCAGGATTGAACCTCAGCAGCACCGTAGAGCTATCGCCAGTATTGAGCGACTGGATGCTAGCAGGGGAAGCCAGCGAAACGAACTTCTGTCCGGCAGGAATATCTACCGAAACCTTCCCCGTCTTACCCATACCGCTATTCGTAAGAATAATAGGGAAAACACGAGGCACACCTTTCGTTATCGTGCTACAGATATTCCTAGTGCTAAGTTCAAGGATCGCATCGTGGCTCAGGCAATAGCAATATACGGGGAACGAAGTTCTTGCACCCTCGTTGCTAGTAAGCGTAATCATCACGCGCTCCCACGACTTGGAGGTCGAGAGCATCGAAGAGGTAATCTTCACGTCCAAGGAGCCCTCGCTGTTGCCACTGAGCGAAGCCAGACCGCTAGCTTTCACGTCGTAATGACCACTCTCATCCTCTACCGTCGCCCTGATGCCTGTCAGAGGAAGGCTAGACAAGTTGACTATCGGTATAGACAATTCGTAAGACTCAGCATTATACAACTGCAACTTATAGTATGTAGAGGAGGCACGAGCCATACCATACACACTAACATCGGCAACGCCCGATTCAGCCTCTTCGCCTGGCAGACAAGCTCCAAAAGAGAAGTCGCCTGCCATTCCCTTAGGTAATGTATAGTCAAGAGCGAATGATCCATCACTGGTTGTCACCGCCTCAAGCGCCGTTCGTGCTCCGAGATAAGTGGCATACGGCTCCACCTTTATGCCAGCAACATTCTGGGTCAAACTCTTCACCTTACCCGTCAGATGGACTACTTCACCCATGTTGTAAGCTTTCTTGTCCGTGCTGACAGTCATTGTAAACGGCGAAACAACCTTCAACGTACAGCTTACGCTGTTGTTTATGGTCTGCAGTTCTGAGAATTCATTGTTAGGATTGCATGTAACAGTGACGCAGCATACCTTGGCAAACTCAGGAGCCTTCAGCTCCACCGTCAACACCTTCTCTGCACCTACGGCTATAGCGTCAGGAATGGTCAATGAAAATTCCTCGTTGTCCGTCTTAACCTTTACGGTGCTTCGGGTAGGCACCTGTGCCGCACCTGCGTTCTTCACGGTTATCGTTGCGATATATTTCTGGTTCACCTCAACCTCTTCCTGGCTCAAGACAATGCTCTTTATACTCATATCTGGCAATGTCTGATCAGAAACGAGGATGTAAGCAGTACCCATGGTATATCCCTCGCACTGTGCCTTTACGTTTACCACCCTGTTACCTTCTTGTACATCGTTACCCTTTGCATACAGGAGGAAGGTTGTTGACTCACGACCAGGAGGAATAGTTACCTGTGCAGGCAATACTATACCCTCAGCATCGGCTATCAGCTTCACCGAAAGTTCGCTGTCAGTGCTATTGTTACGACTCAGCGTAAACATAGCACCATTGGTATCACCTTCCATAATGACTGTCTTTTCTACAGATAGGGACAACGTAGGACCATCATTATCAAGAATAGTGATGGTTTCCGTCACGACAGACTGCTTTGTACCTGTTGCACTACAATTACAAGAACTGATGTATATAGATGCAGTAAGGTTCACCTCCCTTGTTCCATCAACCTTGACATTATCCTTAACACCTATAGGGACGGTAACTTCCGTGATACCCTTCTCCATCGTAATGGTATTATTGTAAAATAGGGCGTCATTGCCATCATCAGTAAGGCGCAGTGTTATCTTGTTGCCTACAACGCCAGTACGCCTTATGACAGCATGAATGGCTTCACTCCCCGCAGCCTCGCTGACAATGGAAGGTGTTATCGTCATTTCTATTGCAGGGACATCGTCATCAGTGAGGATGAACATTGTTGTTGCCACGTCATATCCCTCTGTCGAGGCCTTAAGTTCTATTCCCTCGTCGTTGCTTGGAATATCATCGTTTATGACAGGGATGTCCACCTTCACTTGCCTTTCACCCTGTTTAATGACAACTGACGAAGGCATTCTGAAACGCTTGGTGTGCTCAATGTTCAAAGTAATAGGCAACGGCGATTCTACTGCTTCGCTCACGGAGATTACTGCGTGAATGGTATCACCCTCTGCATAGGTATTCTTATCAATAGTGACGGTAAGCGGATATTTATCGTTATCCTCAAACATTACAGGCAACACTACCGTGTCGTAAATATCGCTGGATGCTGTGACATATATGGAGTCTATACCATTGACCTCTGCATTGTCCGGCACGGAAACAATAAAACGGACAGTATTCTCCTTTTGTCTGAACGACACGGAGCTCGGGAGGTTGGTCATATTCTCAGGTGTCGCCTTGAGGGAAATGGTCTCTGACTCCTTACAACTTCCAGAACGCTTCAGTGTGATGGAGATTCCTGATGTACCCTCCTGTAATACGCTACTTACGGAAGAGATATATAGACGTTTCATCACATTCGCAGTCTGTGTGCTGACACCAGCATTATTACTCTGCGCTTGTACAGACTCTCCTGCGTTTGAATTTGGCATTAGAACGACCTTTGCCTTCACATCACCGCTGACACCGAGTATGTCAGGCAATGTGAAGGTGACGGTGCGATTGACACTCTTGCCCGCTTCCAACGTACCACTATAATACAACGAATATAGTAATGGCGATGTTTCGTCGTCGTTGGTAAGGTATATTGTCTCCTTCCAACCTGCATTGGAATCGCTAGTACCCTCATTGTTTACAGTCCACGACAGCGTGACATTCTGCTGTGGCGCATAAGCGGAAACTCCAAAGGCAACGTCTGTGACTGTAAAATCTACTGCATACTGATTTTTAGCAGCCTTTATAATCAACGAGCTCCAGCCTTCCGCTGTCTTATATGCAGCCACACTCTTCTCGGGAACGTATGCCACGGTACCCTCTGGAAGTCCAAGGAATGCATTGCTTCCAACGGAAGGCGGTGTTGCGGCATAACAAACGATGGAAGAGAGCTTAGATGTATTCTCAAAAGCATGGTTCCCAATCTTCTCCAAGGACGAAGGAAGAATAATCTGCTCCAGCGTACTGTTACCGTAGTAAGCATAATCTGGCACTAACGTCATTTCCGGACAACGGCTGAAGTCTATGCTGACGCAGTTGCTGTAGTTGTTTGCTACGCTTATATCACTGCTGTTTACGTTTCCCTGTACTATGATTTGCCTTACGTCGGCTGATGAATATCCAGAAATAGCCTTGCTGATTGCGCTATTCAGTCCACCGGCACTAAAATCATCGACAATGATGATGCCCGTCTGAGGATCGTAGGTATTGGAACCAGGGTTGGAAGGAGTAGAAGGGTCGTACTCCTTATCCTCCTGTTCGGGATTGTCATCCTGCCCCTTGTTAGGATCTATCTCTGGAGCATCGGGATTTGCCGGCACACCAGGCTCATACGTAAACATCGCTATGAGGCGAACATCTTTTGCTGGCATGACATAGTTGAACGACGAAATCTTTGAGATTGTGTCATTGCCGTTCAGCCAGCACTTGAAAACGTAGTTGGAATGGTTATATGCAGAAAGTACCACTTTACTGCCCGCCTCATACTGCCCACTGCTGATGCTTGTACTTCCCGCTCCGTCAGGCAGCACACTACAGTACAGGGTGTATTTCTGTACGGACGACTGTGGGTTTGGCGGTACTGTAGGGTCATAGTCGTTCTGCGCATACAGCCATAGGCAGCATGACAGCAGCATGACTACGGATAATATCTTTTTCATTATGGACATGCTCGTTACTTTGCTATCATTTTCTTTCCGTTCTTTATGAGGATGGAGCCCCTTACGTTTGCATCCACGCGCTGACCTGCAAGGTTGTAGGTTGCGCCGTCATCAGTCAGCTTGCCAGTGACCACCTCGCTGATGCCTGTCATATCGTCACCCACCTTGATGACAAAGCGTGATGTTGTGCCCTCTTCTGCGGTAAAGGTATATGCCTCGCCGCCCGTAAGCATCACACTTACACCTTCCTTGGTATCAATGAGCATGATGTTTGCACCGATGTCTTCGGTCAGCGAAATGGTGTATTGTCCGTCATTTGGGAATATTGTGCCCAGTGTTATAATGCCGTCTGCCATAGGGCGTTCGTTGATGGCGTAATGGACATGGTGGTATATAGAGTATATCTGTGGTGTCTCCTGGCTGCTGAACTTGGAGGCATCCTTGTCGAGTTCGTATGTGGTTGAAGCGTTCTCGTTGATTACGATGCGGGTAATATCGCTGCGATCGCCATCGGTGAGGGTGAGGTTGATAATCTTGCGGTCACCTGATGTCGCAAGTGCTGCCTTGGCGTTGCTGACGCTACGTGCGTTGCGGTCTGTCTGTCGTCCCTCCCTGCTGAAGATGATGGTCTGGTTTGCGCTGGCACACTGTACGAAGAATGCTTCTCCCGGACAGAGGATGTAGTCGTCGTCGATGGGTGAGTAGGCTGTATAGCTGCCGTTTCTCATGTTCCATACGGTGATAGGTGCTGTGAAATCCATATAGCGTGTGTCAAAGTAGCACATGTAAGGATTGCCTATGAGGTTCCAGCCCTGATTCTGCGTGAACTCGCTAGGATATGCATGAAGTGTCACCCTTGCCTCGTTGTTGGCTAGGACTATGCCTTTGCTGGCTGAGGGCATGTTGAGTCCGCTATAAGACTGCGTGTAGCTATTCACTAGGCACTCGGTGTTGACGATGTAGCCCTGATTGGCATGGAGTGTGCTATCTGCGGTCATCCTGAGCCATGTGTAATTCATATCGCCCATGGCTCGGTTCTCGCCAGAGTACTTGCGGATGACGAAACTGGTATGTCCCTCGGCGATAGCGTGTATGTCTCTGACCTTCACGTCGTAGGGGAGGCTGAAGAATGTCCACTTCCCATCTCTCGTCCACAATGATGTGTTTACGACATCTGCCTTCAGCGCTGCGGTATTGACGATGGAGGTCATGTGTCTGTCGGCACTCGGGCTTTCATACAGACGATTGTAGTCGTAGTGGGCGTTGTATGCTGACAGTCTAGCGGCGCCATTGCCATTGACAGTAATGGCCCCATAGGACTCTCCGTTCCAGTCGGAGCGGAACGTGGTCATGATAGGCTTGTAGTTTGATATGGTAAGGTCGTCGTCTATGTCGAGGACGAAGTCGCGGCTCGTAGCGAAGTGGGCTGGACGAGCGGATAGCGGCTCTATGGTGTAGAACTCGTTCCATCCCGTCGTTGCCTTATAGGCTGCCTGTGTCATTGCCGGTACGTGGAGCACTACGTCGTTCATGGTGACTCCGCTGATAGGGCAAGAGCCGTTCACGTATGGAGGCACTCCGGAAAGTACCCGAATATCCTTCAGGCTACTGGCATTACTGAAGGGCTTATCGTAGCAGTATGTCAATGTGGTAGGAAGTGTTATCTCTCTGAGTGCGCTGCAGTTGGAGAAGCAATAATCCCTAAGCATCTCCAATCCCTCGTTGAGCACTACGTTCTCCAAGGGGCATCTGCTGAATGCGCTTGAGCCTATCTCCTTGAGGGTAGAAGGCATGACGACGGAGGTCAATCCCGTGTGGCTGAATGCGCTGCTGCCTATGGTTGTCAGTCCCTCGCTAAAATGGACGATGGCGAGGGATTCGCACGAACTGAAAACGCTACTGCTGAGTTCGGCAAGCGTGGAAGGCAGCCATGCTTCCCTAAGTTCGTCACATGAGCTGAAGGCATATGTCCCTATAGTGGTCAGTCCCTCTACCAACCTTATGGTCTTAAGGTGATCGCAGCCTTGAAAAGAATAATACCCGATAGACTTCAACACCTTTGGCAGTTTGATTTCCTCTATGCTCCATCTGTCACGCAGCCAATAATCAGGAATGTCCGTCAGGTTGACATCGGTAATATCTATGCTGATAAGGTTTGGCATATTGTCCCTCACGATGTTGAGGTCGCTCTGGTTCAACTCACCGGATATCCTAATGGCATTGACTTCCTGAAGGTAGTCAGCCTTCCTTACGACCTCGCTGGCCAGTATACCTGCCGTAGTGAGACTTACGCTTACCTCCTTACCTTCTCCGTCGATAAGTACGAACTCATTCCACCTGTTGTCAGCAATGCGATAGGCGTGTATAGCGCCCTCTGGAACGTGTACCTTAGCCCGCTTGGTCCAAAAGTTTGAACGAAGCGCAGGAGGCAAGGCGTTGCCGATATAGATATCCCTCAGGTTATCCAGTCCATTCAGGGTATATTCGTCCAGTTCCTTAATGGTGCTTGGCAATATCAACGACTTGACGATCGAAGCATTCTCGGGTACATAGCCACGCCCCTTCACGGAGCACACGGTATAGGCGGTACCATTATAAGTGACGGAGGAAGGAACTGTCAGTTGCTCACTCATGGTAGAACCATACATGTAGAACTGTGCGACCTTAGCCGTCTCATCAAGATAGTAGCTCATACCATCTACCGTCACGTAACTGTTACTGAAGTTCCAATTCATGTCGTTACCCATAGCAATGACGCTCATTAAAAACGTCAAGCCCAAAAGAAATAGTTTTTTCATCTTTCTACGTATAATATTTACTCAAGTTTCGCAAGTTTCAACTTGATAGGTATGAGGTAAGAGGTATGCCTCATAACCTCAAAACCGGCAACTTGAGCACTTGCGAAAATTGTATTGTTTATCGCGTGCAAAGTTACGATTATTTTTATAAAATACCGTTCGTTCTTTAATAAAAAATAAAAATATGCTGCTTTTATTTTGTAATTCGCGCACTTATTCGTATCTTTGCGCCCTGAAAACAACATATATTAATTCCAAACATAAATATGCTGTCGGCTAAGGAACGCGAAGAAATAATCAGCTTGATAAAGCAGCAGGTTGTGCCTGCCATGGGCTGTACAGAACCTATGTGCGTGGCTCTCTGCGTAGCAAAGGCTACGGAGGAACTCGGCTGTCTGCCTGACTATATTGAGGTGCATCTGTCGGCAAATCTGCTGAAGAACGCCATGGGTGTAGGAATACCCGGAACGGGGATGATTGGGCTGCCTATAGCAATAGCTCTCGGAGCTATCGTAGGCAAGAGCGAATACAAGCTTGAAGTGCTGAAGGATCTTACGCCCGAAGTGCTTGAAAAAGGCAAGAAATACATTGAGGAGGGTCGCATAAACATCCTCCTGAAAGACGATATTGAGGAGAAACTCTATGTGGAAGCGGTCTGTAAAGCCCCCCAGCCCCCGAAGGGGGAGTCTTTAATAGACTCTGCGGACGCAAAAATAGCAACGGCAGTAATTGCGGGAAGCCATACGAACTTTATAGTCTCTCAGCAAGACTCCTCCCAAACTCGCCCTACAAGGGAGGGCGTAAATCCGAGGAATGAGGGGGTCTCGCTCTCCCTGCGTCTCGTCTATGACTTCGCGACCACAGCTCCTTTGTCGGAGATTTCCTTCATCCTAGAAGCGAAGGAACTGAACATGAATGCTGCGGAGGAGAGCGTGCATGGCAACTACGGTCATTGCCTCGGCAAGACTATTGAGCGCCCAATGTCGCACGGCATATTCGGCAACAGTATCTTCTCGCATATCATTTCGAAGACAGCCCTCGCCTGTGATGCCCGCATGGGAGGTGCCATGGTACCAGTGATGAGCAACTCGGGCAGTGGCAATCAGGGCATCTGCGCCACAAACCCAGTGGTGGTATATGCCCAAGAGAACCAGAATACAGAGGAAGAGCTTATCCGCGCCCTCACCCTCTCCCACCTCACAGCCATCTACATAAAGCAGAGCCTCGGCACGCTGTCAGCTCTCTGCGGTTGCGTGGTGGCTTCAACGGGTGCTAGCTGCGGCATAACTTACCTTATGGGCGGCGATTACGACCGCATCTGCTTTGCCGTAAAAAACATGATTGCCAACCTTACCGGCATGATCTGCGACGGTGCTAAGCCAAGTTGTTCGCTGAAGATTGCCTCAGGTGTATCGACGGCTTTGCTCTCTGCCCTTCTGGCTATGGAAGGTAAGCACGTCACTTCGGCAGAAGGTATCGTGGATAATGATGTTGACAAGACAATCCACAACCTCACTTCCATCGGTGCAAAAGCTATGGACGATACCGATAGAATGGTGCTGGATATTATGACAAGTAAATAAAACTCAAAACATAAATGAAACGATTCTCATTTTTACTCATCTCTCTTCTCCTGCCACTTCTGCTCTTCGCGCAGATGATGGACCCCGTGAAGTTCTCTTCTGCGATGAAGATGCTTGGCGGCGATCAGGCAGAGATTGTATTCTCGGCAAAGATTGATCCGGGATGGCATGTCTATTCTACAAACCTCGGCGATGCCGGTCCTATCGAGGCTTCCTTCCATGGCACAAAGATGGACGGTGTGGAACTTGTCGGCAAGCTTACTCCTCGCGGTAAGGAGATTAACCACTTCGACAACATGTTCGGCTGCAATCTCCGCTACTTTGAGAACAGCGCGCAGTTTGTCCAGAAGGTTAAGTTCACTAAGCCTGAGTACGACATCAACTGCTACCTTGAATGGGGTGCTTGCAACGACGAAATGTGTATGCCTCCAGGCGAAGCAACCTTCAAGCAGAAGGGCAAGAGCCCTGTACAGCCTGCTAAGGATGAGGCAAAGAGTGACGAATCTGTCAAGGAAAATGTCGCTGCTACTGATGCCGATAAGGCTGAAACAACCGCCGCTCCTTCCGACGAAGCTCCTGCGTCTGAAGCGTCAGCTTCTGACTCTGCCGATTCTGGCTCTGCAGCCCAAGACACAGCCATTGCGAAATCCACCAATGATTCTGTTGCGGAGGTCTCTCCCCTTGTGGGGGAGTCGGAGGGGGTCCCAACTTCCCTCTGGATGATTTTCCTTGCTGGTCTTGCTGGCGGCTTCGTTGCCCTGCTTACTCCTTGCGTCTGGCCAATCATCCCAATGACGGTAAGTTTCTTCCTCAAGCGCAATAAAGATCATAAGAGTGCTGTGCGCGAGGCACTTATCTATGGTGCTTCCATTGTGGTAATCTATGTTCTTCTCGGGCTTATCGTTACCTTGCTCTTCGGCGCAAGCGCACTCAACTCGCTCTCTACAAACGCTTGGTTCAACATCTTCTTCTGCCTGCTCCTTGTTGTCTTTGCTGCAAGTTTCTTCGGCGCATTCGAGATTACCATGCCTTCTTCATGGAGCAACGCTATTGACAAGAAGTCAAACAACTCAACCGGACTTATCTCGATCTTCTTCATGGCGTTCACTCTCGCTCTCGTCAGCTTCTCTTGCACAGGTCCTATCATCGGCTTCCTGCTCGTTGCTGTCGGCACTCAGGGAGAATTCCTCGCACCGCTCATCGGTATGCTCGGCTTTGCTATTGCGCTGGCGATTCCGTTTACGGTGTTTGCCATGTTCCCAAGTCTGCTTAAGGCTGCGCCAAAGTCTGGCGGTTGGATGAATACTATTAAGGTTGTGCTCGGTTTCATTGAACTTGCTTTCGCGCTGAAGTTCCTCTCCGTAGCTGACCTTGCCTACGGTTGGCACATTCTCGACCGCGAGGTGTTCCTGTCTCTCTGGATTGTAATCTTCGCTCTCCTCGGCGTTTATCTCCTCGGTTGGCTTAAGTTCCCTCACGACGATGCCATGGAATATACAGAACTCGGCGAGCAGGTGCCTACTTTCGGTCGCACAAATGTTCCGCAGTTCTTCCTCGGTATGGCTTCTCTTGCCTTTGCTGTCTATATGATTCCTGGACTCTGGGGCGCACCTTTGAAGGCGGTTTCTGCTTTCGCACCACCGATGAACACTCAGGACTTCGTACTCTCTGCTGGCAGTGGTGAAGGCGAAAACAAGAACGTCGTTGAGGCTAAGTATAAGGATTATGACGAGGCAATGGCTGCTGCTAAGAAGGAAGGCAAGCCGCTGATGATTGATTTCACTGGTTTCGGTTGCGTAAACTGCCGTAAGATGGAGGCTGCCGTATGGACGAATCCTGAGGTTGCCAAAATGCTGAATGAGGATTATATCCTTGTTTCCCTCTTCGTTGACGACAAGACTCCACTCGAACAGGAGGAAACGGTCACTGAAAACGGTCAGGAGCGCACTCTCCGCACCATAGGCGATAAGTGGAGCTATCTGCAGCGTAGCCAGTATAAGGCTAACACTCAACCTTTCTACGTGCTCACAGACAATGAAGGAAACCAGCTCGGCGATACTCGTTCTTACAATGAGGACATTCCGGCTTACATAGATTTCCTCAAGAAGGGACTTGAGTTGTACCGTAAGAATTGAAAATTGATAATTCAAGTTTCGCAAGCTCCGCTCGCGAAGGCTAAAGGCTAAAAGCTAAAGGCTAAAGGCCTCCTTCCGAGAAAATGTAGGGCGAAGATTTCTGAGCCGCTTACAAACTGCAGGCAGCCTTTAGCCTTTACCCTTTAGCT
>JAZLKJ010000095.1:0-3846 GCA_045597565.1 Prevotella sp.
CGTAAGCGACAATCCCATAACGCGAAGCATACTGCTCAGAGTATATCCGCTCTGCGGATTGGTCGCTGAGGCTGCGACCCTCCTAAGGCTGCGCAATTTGAAATCAAAATAACATTAACAACAATAACAAAATGAATCAAACAAAACATTTCAAGCGAACGGCGTTTAACCTGAGCGCCAAGTCGATGGTGGGCACGCTGCTGCTCTTCATCGCCATGCTCGTGCCACAAGGGGCATGGGCGGACAATCAGACATTAGTGTTATGGTTGAAGAACGGGCAGAAGGTCTATTACGCACTGTCTGACGAACCGCATACAACTTTCAAAAGCGGCATGCTGGTCATTTCAAGCAATCGGATACACAGCGAGTATCATCTCTCCGAAGTACTCCGCTACACCTTTGACGGTGAATTTACAGGCATAGACACGGCTGTGGAAGCCGGCACGGGATTCCGCCAAAGTGGCGACGAACTGGACATCTATGGCTTGGCAGAGGGAACGGAAGCCAAGCTGTATAGCACAAATGGCGTTTTGCTTGACGAACAGAATGCAAGCAACTCAAGATCAATACATTTCACCCTTGCCAACCAACCTGCCGGAGTTTATTTAGTGAAGATAGGCGAACAAACCCTTAAATTCATGAAGCGATGAAGACAATGAAATTTCTATTCGGCATGTTGCTTGCGGCAGTATGCAGCATCCAGACGATGGCTCAGACCATAGAGGACGGTGAGGCGTTCTATATCTACCGTAACGATGGCGACTTCGACGGATTCTTCTACGATGACGTTCAGGAGATGCGCTTTTCCAAGATTGGTGTTGATAGCCTGGAATATGATGACTTTGTGGTGCAAGAGGTTGTTACGGCTGACTCAATATATCGCATACCCCTCTGCGCCATCGACAGCATTGGATTCGTGCAGCCTGAGATTGAGTTTAATCCGCGTCTGAAAATCATGGAAGATCTCGGTATGCTTCAATACATGCTGCCAAGGTATTGGTACATGCCCGACCTTATCAGATTCGATCCCAAGATGCCTCGCGACCTCGTACCTAAGGTAGGCGACGTACTCGTCAGTTTCGACGAGGAAACATTCCCCGAAAAGAAAGGCATTGGTGGCAAGGTAGTTTCTGTTGACATTTATGACGATGAGATCAATGTCTCTATAGAAACACTGACAAGTCTCCACGATATTTTCACGCGCTTCATCACCATCGAGCACCTCACCGCTGCTCCCGACGGCAGCCAGAAGGTGCGCATGGCTGGCTACAGGCAGATGCAGGAAGCCATGGCTCCGAAGAAGAAAGCCATCAGCTACGACTCCGACATCTTCAAGTTTGATGGCACCCTTACGCACGAGTTCAAGTACGGCGACCACAAGAGTATCTCCGCTTCGCTCGATGTCGGTATTCGTGTGGGAGTCAGCGTCTGCTACGACATTGACATCGACCACATCTTCATGAAGACCTCAATGCGCGAGAATCTTTCGCTCCAGACTGGTTTCACCGCTCAATTTTCAGGCGATTGGGAACCACCTCTCGCCGAGAAGCTGCAGAAAGCCCTTGCCATACGTTTCCCTGCGCAGTTCCCGATCTTCGAGACGCACCCAATCCCTAATGTGTTCTTCCGTGCCAACGGTACCCTTGCGTTGAAGACCACGCTGCCTAAGATTTCCTACAATGCCAAGCAACTCGTCATCTTCAGCGACCGCACGGGATCAATGCTCAACTGCCGCTTCAACGACAATGTGCAGTTCCTCGAGCCGAACCAAGACTTCTTTGAGGCAAGTGGAGCTTCACTCTCTCTGAGCGGATTCATGCAGGCTGGCATCAAGTTCGCTGCTGACATCGCCACCAATAGTTGGGTGAAAGACTTCTTCCACGGTGACATCGGACTTACCACCTACGTCGGTCCGAAGATTTCCGGTTCCCTTGAATGTGACCTTGCACAGCTTGCCAAAGGCAATTTCTACGAATCCATCAGCAACTCCGCTCTCAATTTCAGCCTCTGCAACATCGACATGGAAGCCAGCGCTTCCATTTTCTGCAAAGGTGTTGGTAGTGACAAAGAGAAATTTGGCGAAGCCAGCTATGCCTTTGGCGAAAGCCAATATTTCCTCGTACCAAAGCTCGAAACCTTCGATGTCACGCAAGACGAGAACGATCGCACGCGTGTGGGAATAGATATTAACTGGGCGAACAAGCTTCTGTATTTGGGCAGCACCAGCGCAGGCTACGTGATCAAGCGCTTTGACGAGGAGAGCCAGAAATGGGTCGAGGAGGACAGGTTTGATAGCTACATCCCCCGTGACCCAGAATATAGAAAACACCTGATACTCGATATCACCTGGCTAAAGGCAGGTGAGCACATCATCACGCCATTTGTCAAACTGCCAATACTCAATGACACAATCTACATCTCCGAACGCGAAAAGAGCTTCTACATCGAACCTATTCTTAAGTTCAAGCAAGAACGTTACACGATTCCTACGGGAAAAGTAGGAGGCGAGAATATCAAACTCGATATTCCGTTCACAACCAATGCCATGACCATTAATGTGCAAGGTGACTTTGTTAGCCGTGAAGTGGAATGGACACCTGGCGAAGGAGGCGTTATCCACCTGACCATTGAGCCTAATTCACATTGGACGTATGCAGAAAGAGAGCTTTCCGTTTCCAGTGGACGCACCATTACAAACGTGGGGAATACGACTATCATTGCACCCGTGGAGAAGACGATTATAGTAGAACAAGCCCCAAATCTCGACTTCAGTCGTGTAGAGTACGATCTTCGTGTTGATGGCACTTACACCAATACCAGATCAAACTGGTGTCATTGCACAGGTACAGAGACCGAAAGCTATACCGATACATACATCAGACTTCAGGGGCTGGTACCTTGTACGCTTTCGCTAAATGGCGACATCCTGGCCATCAATATTAATGGTGAATATGGTGGGGGCAATGTAAGTGGAACAATAAATGTCAACGCAAGAACAGGGCTTCTCAATCATAGCAACATCAACTTTGTGAATAACACCACAAGCAGTATTGGTGGTCATAGTGATGATAATTATTCTTATACATCAACATACAACGAGAGTTGGTCTGTAGGCATGGAGCATGGCGAACCATTGTTGGACTATGAAATCAAGAACGGATGGGCGCATTTCTATATTAACTCGTTCTCGTACGGGGTAAAAGATACAGGCAGTGGTTGGTATTCTCACTATACTTCTGGTCCAGTGCAGACAATGCACAAGTGTTCTCATAGTCATGAGAATACCCAAACATTCAGTCGTAGCAATTCGGAAGATGGCGACAGTTTTCAATTCCGCCTGACGAATAACGCTTGGTAATAAGATTATGGTTTAACAAAAAAAGATTGCGAGCACAACGTTACGCAACTTACGCGGGAATAGCTGGGACGGTTCTCCTCTCCGCTAAGTGAATTCATCCCGCAAACATCAGTTTTCCTGCGAGCTTGCTGTTGACTCCGAGAATCTGATGTTTGCGGATGTTCTTCGCTATGACTACATACAATAAGGTATGTGTGATTGGCATAAAGCCTTAGGATGCCAGCATAAAGTCCACCGATCGAGGTGGACTTTTTGTTACGATTTCACCTTGTAAAATGTACATTTTCTCTTGATTTTATCCAAAAAACTTTGTTTATCCCTCTTGATTTTATCACATATTCAGACTTAATTGACTTAATACAGAAAAAGTCTACACCGTTTAACAATTAAAATGGTGTAAAAAATGACAAAACCAAAGAAACGTCATCGTTCTTATGATGACGATTTTAAGTTAAAAGTACTGAAAGACATGTATGAAAACGGTCTTT
>JAZLKJ010000096.1:0-4968 GCA_045597565.1 Prevotella sp.
CGTCTATCTGGTTCTCAGAAGGACGAACTTCTATCACAGGGTCAAGAAGTCCCGTTGGGCGTATAACTTGCTCAACAACAACACCTTCCGCCTCACGAAGTTCAAAGTCAGCCGGTGTGGCACTGACATAAACAACCTGATTGACTAGACTCTGAAACTCCTCGAACTTCAGCGGTCTATTGTCAAAGGCGGCAGGCAAACGGAAACCGTATTCCACGAGATTTGTCTTTCTTGCTCGGTCGCCGCCGTACATGGCCGAAATCTGTGGCACGGAAACGTGGCTCTCGTCTATGACAAGAAGAAAATCCTTCGGGAAGAAATCGAAAAGACAGTAAGGTCTTTCGCCAGGCTGACGACCATCAAAATAGCGGGAATAGTTCTCTATGCCAGAGCAATGTCCAAGCTCCTTCATCATCTCCATATCATACTCCACTCGCTCCTTAATGCGCTGAGCCTTGATCTGATCGCCAACTTCCTCAAAGAAAGCGATTTGCTGCACAAGATCGTCCTGAATCATTCGGATGGCGTTATTCGTCTGTTCCTGAGTGGTAACGAAGAGGTTTGCTGGGTAAATATGATACTCTTCAAAACTGCTAGTACGCCTCATCGTAACAGCGTCAAGTTCTTCTATTGCGTCTATCTCGTCGTCCCAGAAGGAGATTCTGAGTATCGACTCCGAGTAAGCCATCGCAACATCCACGGTATCGCCCTTGACACGGAAGTTTCCGCGCTTCAGCTCCACATCATTTCTTATATAAAGACCTGCCACGAGTTTGCGCAGAAACTCGTTTCTATCAACTCGCTGACCTCGATGAATCGTAATGATTGTATCGTGCATCGCAGCAGGTCCTCCCATACCGTAAATACAACTTACGGAGGAAACAATTACAACATCCTTTCTTCCTGATAGCAAAGAAGTTACGGCAGAAAGTCGGAGTCGGTCGATTTCCTCGTTGATTGCCAAATCTTTCTCGATGTAAGTGTCTGTGTGAGGTATGTAAGCCTCGGGCTGATAATAGTCGTAATAAGACACATAATACTCTACGGCATTCTCTGGGAAGAAGCCTTTCATCTCTTCATAAAGCTGGGCAGCCAAGGTCTTGTTATGGCTGAGAATGAGGGTCGGCTTGTTCACCTCGGCTATAACATTAGCCACAGTGAAGGTTTTGCCCGATCCTGTAACGCCCAACAGCACCTGAGCTGGTACGCCGGAATCAACGCCATCCACCAATTGGCGAATAGCTTCTGGCTGGTCGCCTGTCGGCTTATATTTGGAACTAATTTTAAACATGGAAGTGCAAATATAGCGATTTTTATTCATTCCATAGTGCATATACATTGATTTTTGTGAAAAAATATTAAAATAAGTCATCGTTTTGACTCTTTTTCACATTAATATTAGTAACTTTGCACCCTGCTTTATGCGCACAAAAGAAAGCTACAATGAAAAAAACTCTATTACTACTCATAGTTTCCGCACTGATTTTCAGCAGTTGCGCCAAGACTTACAACGCCGTACTGAAGTCAACCGACTATGAGTACAAATACGAATACGCCAAGGAACTCTATGCTCGCGGCAAGTATCTTCAGGCAGCGACAGTGCTGGAGGACGTAATAACCATGTTTAAGGGCACAGATAAAGCAGAGGAATCCCTCTTCCTCCTCAGTATGTGCCAGTTTTACGACCAGAACTACGAGACAGCCGCGCAGTATTTCAAGAAGTACTTCAAAACCTATCCGAAAGGCCTCTATGCAGAAAGCGCTTGCTACTACATCGGTGAGAGTCTATACTACAGCACCCCTGAGCCACGACTCGACCAAAGCGAAACAGTCAGCGCAATCGCCGCATACCAGGAATTCCTTGACATCTACGGATCTTCCGACATCAAGGATAAGGCTCAGAGCCGACTCGTACAACTTCAGGACAAGCTTGTAAGGAAGGAGTTCCTCTCAGCACAGCTCTACTACAATCTCGGCCCTTACTTCGGCAACTGCCTTGACGGTGGCAACAACTACGAGGCGTGCATCATCACGGCACAGAACGCCTTGAAGGACTATCCTTACTGCTCCAACCGCGAAGATTTTGCACTTCTCATCATGAAGAGCAAGTATCACCTCGCTAAGCAGAGTATCGAAGCGAAGCAGGAAGATCGCTATCGCGATGCAGAGGACGAATGCTACGGATTCATCAACGAATATCCAGACTCAAAGGATCGCAAGCTTGCAGAGGAATACATCAAAGACTGCAGGAAGCACCTTAAGGAAAGTTAAACATCATATTCACAAGACGAAAACAAAAATCAATAACTCAATATGGATTACAAGAAAGTAAAAGCTCCAACTAACACAGTAACTCGTGACATCAACGAAATCGCTGCACCTACAGGCAACATCTATGAGAGCGTTGCCATAATCGCTAAGCGTGCCAACCAAATTTCCGTTGACATGAAGAAGGAAATCAAGGCTAAACTCGAGGAATTCTCTGCTTACAGCGAATCACTCGACGAGGTTTACGAGAACCGCGAGCAGATTGAGATCTCACGTTTCTACGAAAAGCTCCCAAAGCCAACACTCATCGCTTCACAGGAGTTTGCTGACAACCAGACTTACTGGCGCGACCCAAAGAAGGAAAATCAGAGCAGCCGTTACGACAGATAATACATATATATTAATATGTGGCAAAGAATACAAACCGTTTATCTCGTACTGGCAATCATCTGTTGTCTGACATGCCTCACACTGCCGGTAGCAACCATCACTACGACAGACATGACGCCTGACAGTGTTGTCTATAACCTATTTACCGTTCTTTCAAACGGCTCTAAGGAGTTTCCTATCTTCGGAATCATAAATTTCGTATTGCTCCTTTCGGCATGTACGTTTGGTTCAATGGCAATCTTCACTTACAAGAACCGTAAGCTTCAGGCTTTGGAATGTGCACTCTGCATTACCATGACTATCATATGGATAGCTATTTACAGCATCTGCGCATTCTCTGGACTTGTTGAAACTGCCGGAACGATGCAACCGTCGTTTGCAGCTTGCCTGCCTATCGTAGCCCTCATTCTCTTCGTCCTTGCACGCAAGGCCATTCTCAAGGATGAAGCACTAGTAAGAGCTGCCGACAGAATACGATAAACAAAGCTATGGACAGTAAAAAAATCCTTACGGCTAAGACTCTTGTGCCAGCTGCAATATGCATGCTGGCAATTTGTGGTATTATATATCACTACTTCTTCGCATCCATGTCCATATCTGACAAGGACACGAAAATCTTCATTGACAAGGACGATACATTCGACTCCGTAATGGTGAAGCTTGACACTCTCACGACATCGTCAGGAAAGTCTGGGTTCTCCACTCTGGCTCATTTCCTAGACTACGATGACCGCGTAAGACCAGGAATGTACATTCTAAGCAAGTCAACAGGTCCGCTCGCTTTCGTAAGGAAACTAAGAAACGGTCAGCAGGACTTCATGATGCTTACCATTCCTACGGCAAGAACGATGGAGGAATTGGCACGCAAACTGGACGGAAAGATTCAAGCTGACAGTGCTGACTACATGCAGGTTCTGACAAATTCCGCAAAGATTGCTGAACTTGGCTTCACGAAAGAGACCTTGCCAGCCATGTTCATTCCGGAGACTTACGACTTCTTCTGGACAGACGATGCGGAGAAAGTAATCAATCGCATGGCTGAAGAGCATAAGAAGTTCTGGAACGAAGAGCGTCAGGAAAAGGCAAAGGCTATCGGCTTCACGCCAAACGAGGTTTCCACCCTTGCCAGCATTGTTGATAGCGAGACAAACATTGACACTGACAAGCCTATCGTAGCCGGTGTTTACCTCAACAGACTTGCCAAGAACATCAAGCTTGAGGCTGACCCTACCGTTAAGTTTGCTGTAGGTGATTTCACCCTCCGCCGCATCCTCAACAAGCACCTTGCTGTGGAAAGTCCATACAACACCTACAAGAATACAGGGCTTCCTCCAGGTCCAATCTGCATACCGACAATAGCAGGCATTGACGCCGTGCTCAATGCGGCAAAGCACAATTATATCTTCTTTTGCGCTAGCCCTAAGTTCGACGGTTCGCACATATTCGCCGAAACATACGCTGAACATCAGGCTAATGCCCGCAAATATCACGAAGCTCTCAATGCAAGAAAAATAAAATAACGTCATGTCCATCACTAAAACAAGAAAGCATATCATTGATATCGCAAGGCAACTGTTCGCGAAAAACGGTTTGGACAATACCACAATGAACGACATTGCCATTGCATCAGGCAAAGGAAGACGTACTCTTTACACTTACTTCAAGAATAAAGAGGAGGTTTATTATGCCGTCATTGAGTCGGAACTTGAACGCCTGACTGAGCGTATGGACGAGGTTGCAGAGATGCTTATCAGACCTCAGGAGAAAATCATTGAACTCATCTATTGCCATCTCAGCCAAATCAAGGAGACCGTTATCCGTAACGGAAACCTTCGCGCAGAGTTCTTCCGCAACATCTGGATGGTGGAGAAGGTTCGCAAGAACTTTGATGAGGAGGAAATTGAGATTTTCCGAAAAGTCTATAAGGAAGGACGAGCCCTCGGTGAGTTCGACATTGACGACATTGAACTCGTTGCCGACATCACCCACTACTGTATAAAGGGGCTTGAAGTGCCTTACATTCGCGGACGACTCGGCAGAGGCTTGACACCAGAGAACAGCAAACCGATAGTAACAAAGGTCGTCTATGGTGCTCTCGGAAAGCTCATCACAAAATAAAACAAGAAACAAGACTATTATTCATAAACTGAAAACCAAAAACAAAAAACCAAATATGGCATTACTAGAAGGAAAGAACGCACTCATCACAGGTGCTGCACGCGGTATCGGCAAGGCTATCGCTATCAAGTTTGCTCAGGAAGGCGCTAACATCGCTTTCACTGACCTCAATCGTGACGAAAACATGGAAGC
>JAZLKJ010000097.1:0-3372 GCA_045597565.1 Prevotella sp.
GTTAGATGTAGTGTAGGTAAGGATGTCGTAAGTAGAGGTGTTGCCCACACGGTCCTTTACACGAACACAGAATTCGTATGTCGTGTTTGGTTTGAGACTGAAAATACGACTTGAACTTATGTTCTTTCCTTGTTCTGCACCGTCTCTTGAATAGCGAGCACTTGATGGCTCTTTATACATAACCGTATAATCCAAGTCCTCATCGGCAAACAGATTGTCCTTAGCCTTTGTCCAGCTGAGCGTAAGAGAGTTGTCCGTGGCATTTGACACAGAGAGCTTCTTGTTTGACAGGGTTGGAGCCTCCTCGTCGTTCTCGTAGCCCTTTGGCATCGTTTTTATGCGGCCAGTCTCGTAATGAGAAACATTCTTGTCCTTATCATATACATCGACACGGAATTCGCACCATGTGTTTGGACGCAGCAAATAAACTGTCGTTGACATTCCGCCATTGCTTTCCGTAATTTCATTGTAATCAGCATAATCATATTCCTGATGAAGACCTTCAAAATAGTGATAGCCCAGGCGATAAGAAAGGTCCTGTTGGCGTGTCTCGTCGTCAATTGCCTTGTTCCAGGAAATCTCAACCGAGTTATCAGTGATGTTCTTGAAGACAAGATAAGGGTCAGGGATGGTCGGAGCATTGAAAGAAGACGCAGGCAACTTGTACCTTACCTGATCGTATCTGGCTGTGTTTTTCGACTCATCCTGTACTTCTACAATGAAGTCATACGTGCCAGGCTCCAGATCCAGGAACTGCTCATACATCCGTTGCTTCTTGTAATTGAAGTTGTCTCTGTCCACAGCTTTCTGGTAATAAGTGTCCATGCTCAATTTCTTGTAATAGACAACGTATGACAAGTCTGAGGATTTGGAAATATTGTCCTTGGCATCCTCCCATTCCAAGGTCACGAGACAGCCTTGACCTTTATAGTCCCAATCGGGCAAGGTTCTTTCGAACAAAACATCTACCTTCCTGTTCGGGATTGTCGGAGACTCGTTGTCTGCTAAGGTCTTTGTGTAAAGAGTCTCATAATATGTGGTATTAATGGAATAATCATACACAAAGAGCGTAATCTCGTATTCCGTATTCGGCTGAAGGGAGGTGAAAGTATATGATGATATTCCCCTCAATCCATCAACATTTCTGTAGAAAGCATCTTTTCCGGAAGTTGCCCTGTACTTTATTGCATAGAACAGTTTGTTTTGTTCTACCTCGTTGTCCGTAGCCATATTCCATGAGATGCTGATGGAAGTTAAATCGGTCTTGTCCACGGTAATCTTCTTGTTGCTTACCGTAGGCGGTTCTGTATCAGCTGCCCATGCCGTCGCAGTAGCCAGCATGGTCAGCAACAGTGCAACGAATGTTCTTAATGACAATAACCTTTTCATATATTCTTGTTTTTGATTTAACCTTACAACCTCGCAACCTTATTCCTATTTGAGTTTGGTGCGTCCGTAACCGCTCATGCCGTACTTGCCGTCCAGGTATATCACGGTCAAGCCACGGTAGGCTGCTTGCTGCATCATTATGCCGTGGCAGAGCCAACGCTGTCCTTTGGCATCCTTGTACACCCAACCTACATCAACAGCACGATGGGTGATGAAACCGTTGCGGGTGAGGGTGCGCCAACCGTTGCTGAGGAAGCATATCTGGGCATTCTTGTGCTCTGGGTCTTCGCGTGCAACCACCTGTTTTGCCATGTTTTGAATCTCAGCACTCACCTTGTATGTCTGTGGCATGTCTATTGGATCGGTACTGTTCTCGATGACTGCGTTCTGTGCCTTCTGCATCTTTACGCGTGCCTCCTTGTACATGGTCTCGAACTCAGCTGCTCGCTCGTCGCTTTTCCATCCCTCGTGCTTCTGCAGGAAATAGTCGAAAGAGGTAACGAATTCGCGATAGTTGGTCAGCGCAGCATCCATATTGCCTGCCTCATACTGCTTCTCAGCCTGGGTGTAGCTGCCGTAAGTGCCACGGAAGACAATGTCGTAGTCGGACTTCATTGCCACGTCTGCCATGATGTTCATAAGCTTATTGTTGCGCTTCAGTCGCTCCGACTCAGGCTCGAAAAGCACGCTCTTGTTGCCATCTTTCGTTACGGTGGTCTGCGAACCGGCGTCCAGCGTGAGGCGGAAACGGCCGAGGAACTGCTGGTGGGCAAGGATGTATGCCTTGATCATCTGGCGGTAGGCGATGTATGAGTTCGGGTCGGCAAGATATTCTGCAAAGAAGGCGTTGATGACAATCTCGCTGTATGGCACGCTCTTACCCGTGTTGCCGATGCCTATCAGACCATTATGCTCCAGTCCGTTGAGCTTGGCATAAGATTCGTCCATCATCTTGCGGCACTGCGTGGTGGTGTAATAGATGAAGTCCTCTACCTGCTGTGTGCCGTCGAGGTAGAGTCCTGCAGCACTGTATTTATAGTATGGCTGATATGGGAAGAGGTCTTTGTCAAGATGCTCGTACGCACCGCGTATCTGTGCAGGCGACTTGGTATAGTTCTTTCTGACAGTGTTGTCGGAAGCCATAGGGTCTGCCTTGATTGCCTCCTTGCTTGGCTTATAGTTAGCGAAAGGGTTGAATTTCATGGTCTGCTCGGAAGGGAAGGTGCTCAGCTCGCCCTCTGAAGTGGCGTTAGTAGCAGATTTTACCTTCTGGGCAACTGGGGATTCAGCAACTTTTCCTACAGCTTTTTTCAGCAGATTGTTTACTTGCGCCTGACCAGTCACTGGTGTCATGCACAAAAGGCTTATGGCAACAATGCCACGTGTGATGTTCTTCTTCATACGTTTATTTTCGTTGTTATTTGTTTTTAAGCTATCACCACACCATCGATGTTGCGAGTCTCGCTGGAGAAGTTCATTCCGATGCGGATAATCTTCTGTCCGTTCATTTCGAAAGGAAGAGTGTAGTGGGTGTCTTGTATCTGCTGGAGAGCTTCTTCGGCAGTGCCATCAAGCTTGAACTCAAGAACGTAGCAGTACAGAGGTGTCTGGATAACCATGTCAATGCGACCTTCACTTGTGTGGTACTCAGCCTTGGTGTAGAAGCCCATGAGGCGTGAGATGATGAAGAGCACATTCTGGTAGTGGTTCTCAAGGTCCTTCACCAGTTCGTATGGCGTGTCGGCAAAGAACGACTTGAGACGCTTGATGAACTGCTCGGTGCGACCAGAGCGCACATCTTTAACGAATTGTGTAATCTCGAAAGCGGACTCAACTTCATCAAACTTGGTGTAGTATGGAAGTAGGAAGTCGAGAAAACCTTCCTCCACCTCTTTGTTCGGAAATCCAAGTGTGTATAGCCCGAATTCCTTGTCGTATCCCTTTATGGTGAGGTAGCCACTTTGGAAAACTACAGGTATTGGA
>JAZLKJ010000098.1:0-6872 GCA_045597565.1 Prevotella sp.
TAAGGCGAATCTCATAGTCGGAGTTCACCGTATAAATCATGCAGGCAAGGTCCTCTTCGGTCAGTCCATGTGGCAGTTGCACGGCTTCAATGCGCTCATTGTCAGCAAGCACATATTCCTGCATCGCGTCGCCCTGAAAAGCAAACACCGTAGCTACTGCGGCATTCAGGTCCTTACAGAAATGCGTTATCGGATAAGCACCGTATCTCACCGTTGCCATCAGTTCGCGCCGCTGCTCACGCACGAAGTCCAATACCGTCTTCTCGCCCTGAACATCAGCGAGTACGGGAGCATTGCGCACAAACATTCCGTAGATATTGCGCAGTCGGCGATCTGTTCTGCCGTGGTTCAGCGTGCAGAATGCCACACTCTCCTCTCTGGCAAATCGCGATAGCACTATGCCATACGCTGCCATGAACAGCAGATTTGGCGTCACATCGTGAGACTTGCACCACCGGTTTACCTCTGCCTTCGGGATATACTCAGAGGCTATTATCTGGTTACCCCAAGCCGACAGCCTATTGTCGGCAATATCGGTAAAGCCTACAGCGCGGAACTTTTCCCCGTAGTATTGCTTTGCCTTTGCGTAAGTATCTGATTTCAGGACTTTCTGTTCCTCCTCTGCATAGTCAAGCATGGAGAAAGAATGCGGCTGAAGCTGCTCGCCACGAAAGGCTGCCGAGAGGTCATGAATGCTCCAGACAGGAGCGTAAGAAGCACCATCGGCAAGGATGTGATGGAAGTCCGCCAGCAGGTAGTTATTGCTCTCGGCTTCTATCACCTCAAATCGCACAAGCGGATCGTCGGAGAACGGCACGAAAGGTCGCACAAAGCCATTCTCTATGTACTCTCTCGCCTCGGTATCGGTCAGCGCTCTCTGCAACACGCCGACCGTCATTCCATTGTCTATATATTGCAGTATCTCGCCGCGTTCGCCTTGTGTCAGTCGCAGACGGAAAATGTCGCGCACAGCCACCACAGCCTCCACAGCCTCCCTTATCCGTTCCGCGCCTATCCTCTTCGGGAAGGTCAGGCAGACAGGAAGGTTGTACTGCGTCATTTCAGGATAGGCTATCCATCTGATAGCCACACTGATTTGCGACTGTAGTAGTGGCATCCTGCGCATTTACTTCAGCTGCTCGTCAAAGAAGTTCAGCACCTTCTGCAGGAGGAACTGACGCGACTGACCGTTGTAGATGCTGTGGTTTGAGTTTGTGAAGATGTGCATATCAAACAGTTTGCCTTCCTCAACGAGCTGAGTAGTATATTCAAATGTATTCTGCGGATGAACATTATCGTCGCAGAGACCGTGACAGAGAAGAAGATTACCGTGGAGTTTATCGGCACGAGCTATCGGGTTATCGCCATAGCCCTCAGGATTCTCCTGTGGCGTACGCATATAGCGCTCAGTATAGACGGAATCATAATAGCGCCATGATGTTGGTGGTGCTATTGCCACGCCGCAAGAGAACACGTCGCGACCTTCGCTCATCGACATCAGAGTATTGAAGCCGCCGTAGCTCCAGCCCCAGATAGCCATATTGCTTGCATCGACGTAAGGCTGCTTAGCCATATAGAGCGCAGCTTCTACCTGGTCGCGACTCTCCATCTGTCCCATCGTCATGTAGGTAAGTTTCTGGAAGTCAGCACCGCGACCGCCTGTGCCGCGAGGGTCAACAACTACGCAGATATAGCCATGCTGACAGAGGATTGCCTCATACATTCCGCCACGAGCCACGCTACCCGTTGTCCAACTGTCCTTCACCTGCTGACTGCCTGGTCCGCTATACTGGTGGAAGATTACAGGGTACTTCTTATTCGGGTCAAAGTCCTTCGGTTTATAGATTATGCCGTTCAGCGAAACACCCTCAGATGTAGTGAAATAGAAGAACTCACGCTGTGGCAGTTCCTCAGCAGCGAGAGTTTTCTTCAACGCAGCATTATCCTCTACCACCTTCTGCTTCTTTCCATTGATGAAGGTTGTCTTAGTAGGAGTTGTCAGATTAGAATACGAGAGAACATATCGGCTGAAGTCGTCGCTGAACATAGCATCGTTCCATCCGTCTTCAGTAGAGAGCTGCGTGAGTTTGCCTTTCTTGTCTGCCTTATAGACAACGCGCTGCGTAGGATTCTTTCCAACTGCCTGGAAATAAGCTGACTGCGTGCGGAAGTCATAGCCATAGAAAGCGGTTACGATGACCGACTTATCAGCTATCAGTCGGCGGATAAGCTTGCCGCTATAGTCGTAGAGGAAAGGCTGCATAGCACCTTCGTTGTCGTTGAGCACGATGAAGCCGTCAGGATAGAGCGTGAGGTCGGTTACAGCCTCTTCAGGCAGATAGCACTTTGAAGTGAACTTCGCGAGCACGCTTGCAGCCTCGCTCTTGCAGTCAGCCTTCCAGAGTTTCATCTCGTCCTGATGACGATTTACGGTGCATACCATCACGTTGCTATTGTCAGCAGGGATTGTTCTTACCACTGGGATATAGTCTTCCTTGTCTATATCGAGTTTCTTCACGGCAGTCTTTCCACTGCTGATCTCGTATGTGCAGAGCGACACCTTAGCGTTGTCCTCGCCTGCCTTTGGGTATTTGAACTTATAGATGCGAGGGTATGGATTATCGGCACCGTCATGAAACTGCAGTTCCATCTCCTTTACATCAGTCTCGTCGAATCTCACCCATGCTATCGCGCTGCCGTCGGCAGTGAAAGCCATCATGCTGGTCTGGGCAAACTCCTCTTCATAAACCCAGTCGGCATGACCGTTTATCACCTTGTTCCATTCGCCGTCGGTTGTTACCGCTGTCTCTGCCTTATCATAATCTCCATCTTCAAAAAGAGCCTGAAGATTAAGCAGATAGATATTATTGTCGCGCACGAAAGCAAGATACTTTCTATCTGGTGAAGGTGTTGGAATCTTTATGTCACCTTTCACCGCAATCTCCTTTCCCGTACGTACATCCTTAACGGTGTAGTTGGCAGTATAGGAATGACGATAAATAGGCTTAACGTTATTCCGTGTGAGTTCGTAGTTCTTTGGCGAATCCGTTTTGCCAGCCAAGAACTCTGGTATTCCTTCTACGCGAGCAGTGCTGAACTTCTTCGACACAACCACATCTTCTACTGTAAGCTTGTTCTGGGCATTCATCATGGATGCTGATAAAAGAAAAAGGAGACCTACTCCGATTTTTTCCCTTATATTGGAGAGATTAATCATAGTTTTGCGTTATTATTTCGGCTGCAAAGTTAATAATATTTACACAAACATACAAGAAAATTTTGCCAATTCAACATAAAACACTAAATCTGCCGCGAATTATTAAGGTCTTCACCTTCCAATTAGGAAACTAAGCAATGGCTCCTGAAGGGTTGCATTGCAGACTCCTCCATCAATTGTAGAATGGAATCTACAGAAACGCTTTAAGCCATCCGCAGTACTCGTTGTACTGTGAATGGCTTATCTATATTTGATCATTCGTGATACCAGCGTTCACACTGGGGAGTTACAATATCTTCACCGTCCAAAAGAAAATCTTCAGACCAACCGTCACACTCAAAGTGGTACAAGCCTGGAGTTATCTCATAGTATTTGCCTGTCTGAGACACCTCACAGCCCATCTCAACCGACCATTTAAAGAGAATCTTGAACGTATGGTCATCGAGTATTTCCACCGCTGCACCATACCGATCATTTGGAGAGTAAACACCCATTGGCAGAGGACTCTGTCCGAAGTCAGTGTTGAATACTCCTATCGAAGAGAAGCATTGGGAACGACCACCATTTCCCTTATTGTTAGACTGAGCGTTAGCACCTGTTGCTGAAAGCATGAATGTGGTTGCTATCACGAAGATAGAAAGAAGCTTTTTCATAATGTTTTAAGTTTTTAAGTGTTAATGTTTCTGAGTTAATGTTTTGTTTATAGGTGCCATGTTGAGCGAACGACATAACAGTTAGAAACTGGGTAGAGTGACTGATAGCTTGACACCTGCTTGTTTGCTTCAGTTACATACTTAATAACGTTCTTCATTGTTGCGATAATCTTTTTCATAATGTTTTAAGTTTTAAAGTGTTAATGTTTTTAGGTTTGTTTTCTGAGTGCAAAGGTATGGTGTTTTTCAAACTCATAGCAAACACTATATGAAAACAAGACGTACAATCTGTGAATTTCACAAACTGTACGTCTTATTCATTCCATATACGTAAAATTGCCTTAAAATAGGCTTTGGAAAGTTGGGGAGTTTATCTCATTTCAAGCCCTGAAGGCTCTTTGTCAACACGTTTTCGTGTAGGGTTAGAGAACAAGGTTGGGAAGACATCAATGAGCTTGAGCATACGACTCCATCCCACTTGCCTGTCGAAGGCTGTCTGCTGGTAGATGTTCAACGCTTCCTGGTAGGTCGGAACCTTTTTAATGAAGTTGTTGGAAGTCTCGTCGTAATATGCATCGTTGAACGGAACAATCGTAATACCCAGCGAGCACAGCTCGTATGCCTGGTCAATGCCCGGCTTTTCATCACTTATAGTGCACGAGATGTAGCCAACTTCCTTGAGTGCCGCGATCATCTCTGCCTTCAGCTGCTTGAACGGATTGTTCTTTGCGCCAGCCTCAGTAAGCTTCTTGTCAATAAGACGAAGCATGTCGGTGAAGGAGAATGAAGTTGTGCACTTAGTAATGAGCATCTTCTGCAACCAATCCCAGTCCTCTGGGAAATATTCGTGTGCAATCTGTGCATTTTCAGATTCTCCATATTTCATCCAATCCACGAGACTCTCCACATATACGGAGTTATAGGCATAAGGGTACTTCTCCAAATTGTCTGCCTCTACGTAAGGGCGAAGTGCTTCGGGTACGTAATAGAGTGAGTAGGCATCGTTGACGTCCGCTATCTGGCAGTTGGTCAAGGCATAGTTTATGTATCCAGAGAAATGCTCGCCGAGAGTATAGTCCTCCACTGTCGGCTCTACAGACTCATCGCTATTATACTTTTCCACCATCGTATCGACTACCTTCCTGAGCACGGCAGTCAGTCTGGAGAGCTTGGTGAGGTCGTAGAGTGCAATGTCGTGATACTTGCCGCCATATCCCAAACTCATCATTTTCTCGTTTTTCCACCATTTGCCTGAAACAAGATAGTCTGTAAAGTTGTGCATCATAGCCTCAAGTCCTGCATACGAGGTACCAGCCTTCTTTAAGTCGTTGATGAGTTTCGAGTAGTCACCACCGGCACCTGGAGTTATCTCAACGGCAGCAAGCAGATAGTTCGCACAGTCGGCATAACCGTAGAGATTCTCGTACATGCTCATAAGGCAAGCGTCGTCATACAGCAAGTCAACCTTACCAGCCGATTTCTTTATGCCCTCAACAACAGAGCCAAGGCTCATGATAGTATTCGTGTTGTCATCCTGCATGATGGCACGGCTGGTCTGCTTGATGGCGCGGCTGTCCTGCTTGCCGTCCATATAGATCTGCCAGCCTGAACCGTGATTGCTGAGGATGAGAATGGTACGCTTGGCATTAGGATGCTTCTTCATGCTCCACGAGATAAAGTCTGCAAGAGCATCGCTTTTCGATATGTCGTAAAGCGAATTTGCTATACGTTCGCTCTTCAACTGCGAAAAGAGTTTAGGGAACTCAACCCTTTCATTAGTGATGAGAGGATACTTTGCCACGGTATTCTCCATTGTACCTACAAGTTCCTTGTTGTCGTCAAGGTCTAAGCGGCGTACACCGTCAAACTCAGGGAACTGCTTCTGCTCTTTATCAGAGAGCTTGTACTGGACAGTCATCTTGACGTTGTCGCTGCTGCCTACATCGAGAGCCTGGTAGATGTTTGACATGATAGGCATATCAAGGTTTCCACCTCCTACTGCGTATAACATCACAAGATAATCTGGACCTTCCTCCTTGACTTCAGGTTTATCTGTAACTTCTGGTATGTCAAAATCATCATGGTCTGAACATGCACTGAAAGACACTAGGGCTAACATTGCAATGAGAATATATTTGAATCTTTTCATAAAAGTAAATGTTTTGGGGTTTATATGTTTTGTTATTATTTATTCAACTTTCGCAAGCTCAAGTTGAGGCTAAAGGCTAAAGGGTCACGAGCGGAGCTTGCGAAACTTGAGTACCGTATTAAAAAGCCATCCGCAGGCGTCATCTGGTAGCGCCAGCGGATGGCTTACATCTTATTATTTCGTTGATATAACGTGTTCGTAGACTTTTGCACGGTTCTCATAGTCCAACAAGAACTTGCTTGGAGCATAGTGGTCAGAAGCCATAATTAAAGAATATCCCTGTTCGTACATAGACTTGTGGGCTTCATCAATTTCGAGTTTCAGTATATCTCCACCGTAAATCAAGGTCAGCACTTCATCATCCGACATGCTCTTAATGGTTTTCTCGATGTCTGCCTTTGGAGTGACCTTGGCTTCTGCATAGTCAACGCCCCTCCTTCCATCAACGTCTATATAGTAATACTTGTAGTAGATTGTTTTAGCGTCATAGCTATCTTGCGAATAAGCATTGGCCTTTGTCGGAACGACTTCCTGTGTCTTGTCGCCACTGTGCAGAACAATCTTCACATCATACATGTCAAGGATAGTATTTGACAGGAATAATCCATAAGCAGGAACCACTTCGTTCTTTTTCAGTTGCTCCTGAACCGTTATCTGTTCTGGGACGTAAGGATCGTCTGCGTTGTTACAAGATGTGAAACCTGCAGCTGAAAGAACTGCTACTGCTGCGAACATGATTTTTGAAACGAACTTTTTCATAATGTTTAATGTTTTAATTGGTTTGTAAATTTTGTTTTGAGTTTTGAATTAATGTTTTAGTTTTGAGTGTCATTTTGTTTGTTTGACGATGCAA
>JAZLKJ010000099.1:0-11059 GCA_045597565.1 Prevotella sp.
TGGGCTAACGATTGCCGATACTTTTACCTGGGCGCTTGCTACAAGTGAGGCAATTGCCATGACAGCTGTAAATACTATTCTTTTCATAGGTAAGTAAAAAAAAGCGAGTATCGTGGTTGATACTCGCCCCCTTATTCCAAAAAGTCTTTTTTATTCCTCTGCTGGCTTGAGGTTTGTGTAAACATTCTGAACGTCGTCAAAGTCCTCGAGCTTCTCAACCATCTTGTCGATAGTAGCGCGCTGCTCTTCGTTGAGGTCGCCCTTGAGGTCGTTAGGGATGTAAGTGAACTCACCACCGATGTCCTCAAAGCCCTTGTCCTCAAGGAACTTCTGGATGGCTGCGTAGCTCTTTGGATCACCGTAGATGGTGATTGTTCCTTCTTCCTCATCCTCGTCGTATTCGTCTTCTGCGTTTACGTCGATGAGTTCGAGTACGAGTTCGTCCATGTCGAGTTCAGCAGGCTTCTTGAAAGTGAACACGCACCTGTGGTCGAAGAGGAACGAGAGTGAGCCTGTAGTTCCGAGAGTGCCAGAGAACTTGTTGAAGACTGAGCGAACGTCGCCTACGGTACGAGTGGTGTTGTCTGTAAGAGTGTCAACGAAGATGGCGATTCCGTGAGGTCCGTATCCTTCGTAGGTTACTGACTTGTAGTCGCTCTGGTCCTTACCCATAGCGTTCTTGATAGCGCGCTCGATGTTGTCCTTAGGCATGTTCTCACGCTTACAGGTAGCGATAACTGAACGAAGTGCCGGGTTTGTGTCTGCGTCTGGACCGCCAGCCTTAACAGCGATGGCGATCTGCTTGCCAAGACGAGTAAATGTCTTTGCCATGTGGCCCCAACGCTTGAGCTTGGTGGCCTTACGATATTCAAATGCTCTTCCCATAGTTTCATTTGGCGATTGGACGATTTGATGATTTGACGATTTATCAAATTCCAATCATTTATTTGTTAATTATTTTTATTGTTTTATCATTTGACGAATTAAAGATGTTTATAAGGATTTTAGTTAAGATTTCGAGGAGCTTGCGACGATCCTCCCTTAATCGTTCCTTAGAGCGACGCACTGGAGCGAATTTTGGTGAGGATTTTGGTTTAAGATTTTAATCCTTACGATAATCCATAACGAAAATCCCCACTGAAAATACGCTCAAATTCTTCGCTTTTATGAGTTTTTTTATAAGGATCGCTTCGCTCGAAATCCAAACAAAAATCTTTATAAAATCTAAAACATATCATCAAGCCTCCCCTTGAGGGGGAGGTTGGAGAGGCTTTTATCGGAGCTCTGCGTTGAGCTGACGAGTTAAATTCGCGATGAGCTTCTTCATGATAGCGTCGATCTGCTTGTCGTTCATCGTCTTCTCTGTGTCCTGAAGGATGAAGTTCACGGCGTATGACTTCTTGCCTTCTGGGAGGTTCTTGCCTTCATAGACGTCGAAGAGTTCTACGCTCTTGAGGAGCTTCTTCTCTGTCTGCTTTGCAATCTGCTCAATCTGTGAGAACTCTACGTTCTTGTCGAGGAGAAGTGCGAGGTCGCGAGAAACGGCTGGGAACTTTGATGCCTCCTTGAACTGAAGCTTAGCAGAGAGAGCAAGCTTGGTGAGGGCGTTCCAGTTGATGTCTGCGTAGAACACAGGCTGCTCGATGCCGAACTTCTTGAGCTGCTTGCCGGCAACGATACCCATCTGAGCGATGACCTTGCCGCCACGGTTCTCGATGTTGAGAGACTTCGCGAAAACGTTGTTCTTGCCTTCCTTTATGACGAGAGCACCACCAATCTGTACGCCGAGACGTGCGAAGACGTTCTGGACATCAGCCTTCAGCTCATAGAAAGTAGCTTCTTCATCAGCGTGTGCCCAAGAGCCCTGAACGCGCTTGCCTGAAATCCACATGCCGAGATGCTGCTCTTCCTGATAGCCACGCTGAGGATTCTCGTCTGTCTGACGTTCCTTATTGAATGTATAAGTGTTACCAAACTCAAAGATATGGAGGTTTGGCATCTTGCGGTTCACGTTGTGAGCGATAGTCTCAAGACCACCGAAGAGTAATGTCTGACGCATGAAAGCGAGGTCGTTGCTGAGTGGGTTCATGATGCGAACGCTCTGCTCTGCCGGATACTCGTTGAGTTCTGCGCCCTCGTAGTAAGCGAGCTTAGTGAGAGAGTTGTTCATGATCTCGTTGAAACCAGCGCCGATGAGCTGCTCAGAAACGAGGTTCTGCATCTTATGCTTCTCGTCCTCAGCACCCTTGATAACGAGCGACGATTTGAGAGAAGTTGGAATCTCAACATTGTTGTAGCCATAGATGCGGAGAATATCCTCAACAACATCGCAAGGACGCTGAACGTCAACGCGATAAGCAGGAACCTCAAGCTTCAAGCCTTCAGCTGTCTCCTCAACAATCTTCATCTCAAGAGAAGTTACGATGCTCTTCACTGTCTCGGCAGGAATAACCTTACCGATGAGCGAGTTCACGTAATCGTACTTGAGGTCAACAGGGAAATCCTTTATTGGCTCTGGATAAACGTCCACGATTTCCATTGAAATCTTAGCGCCAGCGAGTTCCTTTGCCATGATGGCAGCCTGCTGAAGAGCGTAGATTGTGCCGTTTGGATCAATGCCGCGCTCGAAGCGGAAAGAAGCGTCTGTAGAAAGACCATGACGACGAGCTGACTTGCGAATCCATGTTGGGTGGAAATAAGCCGACTCAAGAACAACGTTCTTTGTTGTGTCGTAAGTACCGGAACCCTTGCCACCGAATACGCCAGCGATACACATAGCGTCGTTCTGGTTGCAGATAGCGAGGTCGCGGTCAGAAAGCTTATGCTCCTCGCCATCGAGAGTGACGAAAGGAGTGCCTTCCGGCATTGTCTTCACGATGATCTCATGACCGTCAACCATGTCTGCGTCGAAGCAATGGAGAGGCTGACCGTAAGCCATCATTATATAGTTTGTGATGTCAACGATATTGTTGATAGGACGAAGACCGATAACGTTCAAGCGGTTCTTCAGCCATTCTGGCGATTCCTTAACCTCACAATCTGTAAGGCTGACACAAGCATAACGCTTGCAAGCCTCTGTGTTCTCAATTGTAACCTTCACTGGAAGCTCGTTGTTGTCAACAACGAAAGCATCGCAAGAAGGACGGTGGAGCTTTGTCTCATAGCCGTTCTGAACGAGCCAAGCGTAGAGGTCGCGGGCAACACCCCAGTGAGAGATAGCGTCAGCGCGGTTTGCTGTGATGTCAACCTCGATGATGTAGTCGCTCTCAAGGTTGTAGTATTCAGCGGCAGGAGTGCCGACAACAGCGTCTTCAGGAAGAACGATGATGCCGTCGTGGCTTGTGCCAACGCCAATTTCGTCCTCTGCGCAGATCATACCGCAGCTCTCTACGCCACGAAGCTTAGACTTCTTGATAGTGAACTCCTTGTCGCCATCATAAAGCTTGCAACCAAGAGCGGCAACGATAACCTTCTGACCGGCAGCAACATTAGGAGCACCGCAGACAATCTGCTGTGGTTCGCCCTGGCCGAGGTCAACGGTTGTAATGTGCATGTGATCTGAGTTAGGGTGTACTTCGCAAGTAAGCACCTGACCGACGTACAAACCTTTCAGACCGCCTTTTATAGTCTGGACTTCTTCAACGCCGCCAACTTCAAGACCGCCAGATGTGAGGGCAGCTGCCACCTCATCAGGAGTGAGCGAGAAATCGACGTAGTCTTTAAGCCATTTGTAGGAAATGTTCATATAATTTTATTTTTATTGTAAAACCCCGCGGAAGACCGCGGGGAACAGTAGCAATTTCGTCAATACGATGTATTATTCGCCAATAGTACAGATAGAAACGCGGTTCCAGTCGTTCTCCTCAAACATGTTACCGATACCCTGACCACCAGCAACGATACGGCTAGCAGGAATGCCATACTTGTTTACGAGCATATCCTTAACAGCCTTTGCACGATCGTTTGCGAGACGGATGTTTACATCTTCTGGACCATCCTGTGAAGCATAACCGTTGATAACGATTGTTGACTCAACGTGGTTCTTGAGGTATGTAGCGATACGCTCAACATTTGGCTGCTGTGATGGCTCGATAACAGTTGAGTTTACTGCGAAGTTAACAGTGCTTTCAAGAGTCTTCTTGCCAGTGATAACCTTTGTGCCACGAGCTTCACACTCAGCGAGTGAGTTCTTGAGGCGAGCGTTCTCAGCCATGAGTTCGTCGTTCTGTCTTTCAAGACGAGCCTTGGCGTCAGCCGCAACCTTGAGACGAGCATTGAGAGCATTGAGGGCGTCCTGCTCCATAACAGCAACTACAGTCTGGTAGCGCTTGCCGTTGCTGCTCTTGAAATGGTAGGTGAGACCAGCAGTAACCTCGCCCATGAGGTTGCGCTTGTCAAGTTCTGCGTTGTGAATCTCGCCATTGTGGATGAGGTCGAAAACAGCAGCTGGCTTAAGAGATATAGTCCATTCCTTCTCAGAACCGAAGTTGAAGTTGAAGTTGAGACCGAACTTAGCTGCAACAGTATTGTAGTCCATTTGTGCAGGCTTGTTGTAGATGTAACGGTACCAGCCACCACCGGCTACGGCTTCGATGTCAATAGGATTCTTTGTTCCGTTCCACTGACCGAGGAGGTTGAGGATGTTGAAACGGTTGAGGAGAGAGACAGAGCAGTAGTCAAACATTGTTGAACTCTTGCTGGTAATAGTACCTGCAGGAGAAGAGCTCTGCATATCACGACACCATGATGAAGTATTGATGCCCCAGTTGCTTTCGAGTGTAAGACCATAGTTTGGAGTGAACTCCTTGTTGATAGCGAGACCTACAACGCCGCGGCTGTTAGGGAAAACAGAGAGTTTGCCGCCGAGAGGAGCATTTGCACCACCCTGGAGAGTGACGCTCCAGTTGTCAGTGAGCTGTGTGCCGCTTATGGAAATTTCCTGTTGTGCGTTAACCTGAGCAGCGATAGAGAGAGCTGCAATTGCTGATAAAAGAACTTTTCTCATGATTATGTTTTGTATTTAGTGTTTATTTATATTTCATATAAAACTCCGCAAAGTTAATGATTTTTTCGCTTTGTGGCAAGTATTGACTGAAAAAGATGCATTAAACTTGCGATATAACTATTTATTATCGGTCTTAATGTACTTTTTTCCTTCTTTTATTACTATTCCGAGATGATTTTCGCTGATGTTTTGTCCGAGTAAGTTGTAGATTTTTTTGCATGAAGATGTTGATTCTTCGGCATTTTTTATTGCGAGTTGTTCGTCTGTGAGGAATGTCTTGAGAGTAGATAAAGCCTTAGTAGCCTTGCCTGTCTGATTGTCGAAAAGTCCGGCGTTGTACCAGTTGTCGGTAACGCGTTTTGTGTTCCAGTCAAGTCCAAATTCATTTGATTCCATGGACCACCAGAAAAGTCCGATTACGCTTTCATGAGTCTTAAGCTTTTCGATAAGATCTGCTGTGAACTGGTTTTGTCCTTCGTCGGAAATAGACCATGTAGAAGAGTAGTCGTAAGAGACGTCGTTTGGTTGCCAATGATGGTAATAACCAGTCTCTACAATCATGATTTTCTTGTCCGCAAAGTCACGCTCCATTTTCTTGATGGCAACGTCCAGTTGCGTGAGATCTTTGTGCCAGTAAGGGTAGTAGCTCAAGCCAACAATGTCGTAGTCAACATCCGCAGCTTTCATGTCGTTGTAGAAGTTGCCCAGATAAGTCGTGTTCGGAACACGCTCAGTGTGAATGATAATCTTTGCTTGTGGACATTCTTCACGACAGGCTTTTATGGCATTTTTCAGAAGAGTGGTAAAGCGTTCGCGATTGCTTTCCTTTCCAGCGTAATAGGATTTGTAACTGCTGCCTTCTGCTCCCCAAAGCATGCCATAGCTTATCTCGTTGCCCGGCTGAATGAAATCGGGTGTGGCTCCCGCCTCATTTAGCTTTATCAGACAGTCTTTCGTGTATTCGTAAATCTTCGTATATAGCTCAGCATCAGAGAGTGAGAGCCACTCTTTCGGAGTGAATTGCTTTGCCGGATCAGCCCATGAATCGCTGTAGTGGAAGTCGAGCATAAGGGCAAAACCGTTGTCCTTAATGCGCTTTGCGAGTTTTGTTACATAGTCAAGATCTTGACAAACGCCTTGACCTTTGTCTGTTGTTGAGGCATTGTTTGGATTGACGAACAGTCTGACGCGCATTGCATTATGTCCGTTTTTCTTGAAGAAACTGAGCATGTCGCCACATGGATTTCCATTGTTGTCCAGATATTTGGCTCCATTTTCTTCGTATTTTGAAAGAAGAGAGATGTCACCGCCAACAAAATGCTGTGCTGTTGTCGGCAGTAAAGATGTTATTGCTAAAAGAAATGTAAGAATCGTTTTTTTCATATTAGACCTTTATCGAAAGATTGATAATTATTCCGCTGCAAAATTACGCAAAATTAAGATGAATTTACAAAAATATCATTACGAATGTATGAAACTTGAGTAAAATAAGGTCTCGCGGTTGACTTAGCGCATATATTTGGGAATGTTTGGTCAATATAGCGTGTCATTACGCTGCATTCTCAATCTTTATAGCTAAATTTGCAAAGAAAATATTAGGGGTGCTGCTCCACGATTTGTGTGTGGAGGTGCTGAGATTTATACCCATAAAACCTGATGCAGGTAATGCTGCCGAAGGGATCGTGTGATATTATTATTCTTTTTGTACAAAGACTACCCCTATGTTAATATTGTATTATATTATTTATAACATATAGGTAGAACATGGAAATCCTTATCAACAATGAGAAGAAGCAGACGGAAGCAGTCAATGTTATTGAATTGGCTGCCGAACTGCAATTGCCTGAACGCGGTGTTGCCATTGCCATAAACAACAGCATCGTGACACGAGACAAATGGGAAGCAACCAGAATAAGCGAGGGCGACAACGTAACAATCATCAAAGCTGCGTTTGGGGGATGATACAGTTTATAACTCACTATACTGACAGCATCGACTATCTGGAGTCCGTAAGACTGGTTCTTGAAGGCGGTTGTAAATGGGTGCAACTGAGAATGAAGGGTGCTACGGACGACGAGATTCGTCCTATTGCCCTGCAGGCTCAGGAGATGTGCCGCCAGGCTGGTGCCACATTCATCATCGACGACCACGTGGAACTCGTGAAGGAACTCCATGCCGACGGCGTGCATCTTGGCAAGAACGACATGCCTATAGACGAGGCTCGAAAGCTTCTGGGCAAGGATTTTATCATTGGTGGCACAGCGAACACAATTGAAGACATCATTATGCACCACAAGAACGGTGCTGACTACATTGGCTGCGGACCGTTCCGCTTCACTACTACAAAGGAGAAGCTCTCGCCAGTGCTCGGGCTTGAAGGCTACAGAAGCATCGTCCAGAAGATGAAGGAGTTGGGCATCCAGTTGCCTATCGTTGCCATCGGCGGCATAACGGCAGATGATATTCCTGCCATAATGGAAACAGGCGTTACTGGCATCGCATTGAGCGGCACAGTTCTGCGTGCAGAGAACCCAGTGGAGGAAATGATTACGGTTCGCTCGTTGAGCGAGGGTAAAGGCTAAAAGCTAATGGCTAAAACCAAAAACTAAAAACCAAAAACCAACAACGAAATATGGAAAAACTTATTATTGCCGGAAGGGAGTTCAACTCGCGTCTCTTCCTTGGCACAGGAAAATTCAATAACAACGAACTTATGGCAAAGGCTATCGATGCCTCTGAGACAGAGATGGTTACGGTAGCCATGAAGCGTATAGAACTGCAGGACAAGCAGGATGACCTGCTTCGACACATCGTGCAAAATCCTAACATCCAACTGCTGCCTAACACAAGTGGTGTGAGAAATGCAGAGGAGGCTGTCTTCGCTGCCCAGATGGCACGCGAGGCTTTCGGCACAAACTGGCTCAAACTGGAGATTCATCCAGACCCTCGTTATCTGCTCCCTGACTCAGTGGAAACGCTGAAGGCAACAGAACAGCTCGTAAAACTCGGCTTCGTTGTGCTCCCTTATTGCCAGGCAGATCCTACGCTCTGTAAGCATCTTGAAGAAGCTGGCGCTGCAACAGTGATGCCTCTCGCTGCTCCTATCGGCACAAACAAAGGTCTCCGCATGAAGGATTTCCTACAGATTATTATCGAACAGGCTACAGTTCCTGTGGTCGTGGATGCAGGTATCGGTGCCCCTTCTCACGCAGCAGAAGCTATGGAAATGGGTGCTGACTGCTGTCTCGTAAACACTGCCATTGCTGTTGCTGGCGACCCTGTACAGATGGCTGTTGCCTTCAAGGAGGCTGTCATCGCCGGCCGTAGAGCATACGAGGCTGGTCTCGGTGCCATTAGCGACTGCGCAGAGGCCTCATCGCCATTGACTGCATTCTTGAATTAATAAATCGTAAATCCGTAAATCGTAAATATACTTTATGCCACAAGACAACAAAGCATACGCCAAGCGCGAGAAATTCTATATGCAGGGTAAGTTGTTCCCTGAGATCAAGGTGGGAATGACAAAGGTAAACCTCACCCCTACAGTAACGAAAGACAAGCACGGAATCCCTCATACTGAGCCTAACGATCCTGTTCTTATCTACGACACAAGCGGTCCTTTCAGCGACCCTAACGTAGAGGTTGACTTGAAGAAAGGTCTGCCACGTCTCAGAGAACAGTGGATCCTTGATCGTGAAGATACTGAGCAGCTTAGCGAAGTGACCAGCGAATACGGCAAGATGCGTCTCGCCGACAAGAGCCTTGACTCGCTCCGCTTTGAGCATATTCAGTTGCCACGCCGCGCAAAAGTTGGCAAGTCTATCACTCAGATGGCTTACGCAAAAGCTGGCATCATCACTCCTGAGATGGAATATGTAGCCATTCGCGAGAATATGAACTGCGAGGAACTGGGCATCAAGAGTCACATCACGCCGGAATTTGTGCGCGATGAGATAGCTCGCGGTCGTGCCGTTCTGCCTGCAAACATCAACCACCCTGAGGCAGAGCCTATGATTATCGGTCGCAACTTCCTCGTGAAGATTAACACTAATATCGGCAACTCTGCCACTACCTCAAGCATTGAGGAAGAGGTTGACAAGGCTGTATGGTCGTGCAAGTGGGGTGGTGACACTCTGATGGATCTTTCCACTGGTGCAAACATCCACGAAACACGCGAATGGATCGTAAGAAACTGTCCTGTTCCAGTAGGCACTGTGCCTATCTATCAGGCTTTGGAGAAGGTTGATGGCAAGGTGGAAGACCTCAACTGGGAAGTATATAAGGATACTCTCATCGAACAGTGTGAGCAGGGTGTTGACTACTTCACAATCCATGCCGGCATTCGTCGCCACAATGTTCATCTTGCCGACTCACGCCTTTGCGGTATCGTTAGCCGTGGCGGTTCCATCATGTCAAAGTGGTGCCTGATTCACGACCAGGAGTCGTTCCTCTACGAGCACTTTGATGACATCTGCGACATCGTAGCACAGTATGATGTAGCCCTTTCTCTCGGCGATGGTCTCCGTCCTGGCTGTACAGCCGATGCCAACGACGCAGCACAGTTTGCTGAACTCGACACAATGGGCGAACTCGTTACCCGCGCTTGGGAGAAGAATGTTCAGGCATTCATCGAAGGTCCTGGCCATGTGCCAATGCACAAGATTCGCGAAAATATGGATCGTCAGCTCGACCACTGCCACGAAGCTCCTTTCTATACTCTTGGCCCTATCGTAACTGACATCGCTCCTGGATACGACCACATCACTTCTGCCATCGGTGGCGCACAGATAGCTTGGTTTGGCACTGCTATGCTCTGCTATGTTACACCAAAAGAGCACCTTGCACTTCCTAATAAAGAGGATGTACGCGTGGGCGTTGTGACATACAAGATCGCTGCTCATGCTGCCGACCTTGCAAAAGGACACCCTGGAGCACAGATTCGCGACAATGCTCTTTCAAAAGCTCGCTTCGACTTCCGCTGGCGCGACCAGTTCCACCTCTCTCTCGACCCAGAGCGCTCACTCCAGTACTTTGAAGAGGCTGGACATACGGACGGAGAATACTGCACAATGTGTGGTCCAAACTTCTGCGCTGCAAAGCTGACGCACGATTTGAGAAAGCTATAAAAAGCACCTTATGACTACAAATCAAGAACAACGATATTCCCGCCATATCCTACTGGAAGGATTCGGCAAGGAAGGACAGGAGAAACTGCTTCAGAGCAAGGTTCTGCTGATAGGAGCTGGCGGACTCGGTTCGCCTAACGCTCTCTATCTTGCTGCCGCCGGTATTGGCACCATTGGTATTGCAGATGCCGATGTAGTGAGTGTCAGCAATCTTCAGCGTCAGGTTATCCATTTCACGGAGGACAAAGGCAAGTCGAAGGTGGAATCTGCTGCGGAGAAGATGCGCAGGATAAACCCCGATGTGAAGATTATCACCTACGATTGCTTCATCACCGAGGACAATGCGAAGGACATCATCGCTGACTATGACTTCATAATCGACTGTACGGACAGCTTTGCATCGAAGTATCTTGTGAACGATGCCTGCGTGATGATGGGCAAACCGTTCTGTGCGGGCGGCGTTGTAAAGTATGGCGCTCAGATAATGACGCATGTTCCCGGCACGGCTTGCTATCGCTGCATCTTCCCTGAACCTCCTGCAGAAGAAGAGGTTCAAACAAGTGCTACCGTCGGAGTGCTGGGCAGCGTTGTCGGCATCATGGGGTCTATTCAGGCTACGGAGGCGATAAAGTATTTAACCGGTGTTGGCGAACTTCTCACCAACCAACTGCTTATCGTTGATGCTCTGACAATGAACTTCCAAAGCATTCACATAAATAAGAATGATGCATGTGTCGTTTGCGGTAATAAATAGTAAATTGTAAATCTGTAAATTGTAAATTATATTGTGTTTTCAGACGAATTAAAGAATTACGACTGGGACGAGACAACCGAAATGATTGCCTCCAAAACAGATATGGACGTCCGTCGTGCATTGGCAAAGAGCCATTGCGATATAGACGACTTCATGGCACTCCTCTCCCCAGCA
>JAZLKJ010000100.1:0-17225 GCA_045597565.1 Prevotella sp.
CTACGTTCTTGTTTGTTGCCATATGCTCGTCAATTATAGGTTGTGGCGGCAAAGGTAATCAAAATTCTCCACATATGGGCAGAATGTAATCACTTTTCATTCCCTTTGACGAGCCGAAGGCCTCATGTACGTTTCATATAACTACAAGCGCTTAATTCGCCATTCTTTCGGATAATGGTTATTGGCTCTGTTGCCAATATTCTTTGCCGTTCCGAGGATGAAACCATCATAGCAGACAGCAACAATTCCTTTAGGGGTGTCTGGCGGCAGAACGATTGAATTGCCACGAAGATAATTCAAGGCTTCTTCTCTCGAAACGTAGCACAGAGGTGTATCAGCAGGAATTTCCTCTTGAGTTTTCGGTACAACATTCAGTCGGCATTTTGCTTTCTTCTTCTCACATTCAGAGTTCTTACGGAAAGCAACCATGAACTGACCTTCTCCGCAATCTCTGCCCGGGACGAACTTTCGTGGCTCAACGATTATTTCTCCGCCTAATTCGTTTACGATAAACTCCATGTTCTCCTCATCTTCGTAGCGGTTGAATGTGCATGTGGAATAAACAAGTACGCCACCTTCACGAAGACAATTCCACGCATTTGTTACGATTTCTTTCTGGAGAGCAGAGCATTTCATCACGTTCTCAAAGCTCCATTCCTTGATTGTTGCCCTGTCCTTGCGGAACATTCCCTCTCCAGAGCATGGCACGTCGCAGATAATGAGGTCGAAGAGGTAGCCGGAGCGAGCAATCTCGTCGGTGGAATTGTTAGTGACAATGATCTTTGGACTTTGACTTGGATTTGGACTTTGACTCTGACTTTGGACGGTGTGAAGCCCTCCCCCCTGTGAGGGAGTTGGATGGGGTCTCTGCCCTTTCTCTATGTTCTCTGCAAGAATCCAAGCACGCTTTCTCACGAACTCGTTGGAGATAAGTGTGGCTGTGGATGGCAGATAATCCTTGATGATAAGGGATTTTCCGCCTGGAGCAGCGCAGAAATCGGCGGCGTAGTTTATCTCTAAGCCGGCAGTAGCCTTTCGTAGCACCTCGTCAAGATACTGCGAACTTGCCTCCTGCACATAGTATGCACCGGCATGGAGTAGGGGATCGAGGGTGAACTGCGGCCTTTCCGTAAGGTAATAACCCTTTTCTGACCATGGAATCTTTTCTCCCAGAGGCAGGTGCGAAAGCTGCTGCAAAGAGGTCTTTCCGCTGAGGCGAATGCTTACTGGAGTCTCTTCTTCGAAAGAATCTAAATAAACTTTCCAGAGTTCTTCTCCGAATAGCTCTCTTGTGTATGTGACGAATTTATCTGGTAACTGTATCATTATATTAATATAACGCGGATGAGTTCTTTTTATTGTATTTATGAGGTTTTATGGTTATGAGGTTTAAGGTTATGAGAGGAAATGAAAAGGGATGGCGATGAGAATATTTTTAGCAAGAAAGTTTTCGCAACATTTTGTGCATAAAAAAATGAGAAAAAAATGCGCACACTGTGTTTTGTGTGTGCAAAAATGAAAGAAAAATGTTCTTTTTTTAACCAAATTTGCGATTTTTTGTTCAAAATTTCGTTTTTTTGTTATACTTTTGCGCTGGCTTAGAGATAAAGACTTCGTGAAAAATGAAGTGTTATTTCTTTCGAAAATCACATCTTTGCTTAAATAAATCAAACACTAATGTATAAAAAATTTCTCAAGCAGCATGAGTTTTCTTCAGTTGAAGATTATGCACAGAATATTGAATTCGTAGTTCCAGATGATTTCAACTTTTCTTACGATGTTATGGATCGTTGGGCAGAAGAATGGCCTGATGGAAAAGCTATCATTTGGGTAAATGATGAAGGAGAGGAGCGAATCACTACTTTTGCAGAGCTTAAGGTGGAAACCGATCAGGTAGCAGGCTATCTGGCAGACCTCGGAATAAGCAAGGGCGACATGGTGATGCTCATCCTGAAGCGTCGTTATGAGTGGTGGCTTTGTATGCTTGCACTTTGTAAGATTGGTGCAATTTCCATTCCTGCAACTCACATGCTTACTGAGCACGACATCATATATCGTAACAATCGCGCTGATGTTAAGGCAATAATCTGCGTCGGAGAAGAGTATGTGCTTGAGCAAATTCAGAAGGCAAAGCCATACAGTCCTTCGCTTGAGACTTTGGTAAGTATTGGTCCTATCGTGCCAAAGGGTTTCCACGACTGGAACAAGGAGATGCCTCAGTCAGAGCCATGGGAGAGACTTGAGCATAACTCAAAGGACGATATGCTGCTCATGTACTTTACAAGTGGTACAAGTGGCGAGCCAAAGATGGTTGCTCATTCTCATACTTACGCTCTCGGTCATCTCGTAACTGGTGTTTATTGGCATAACCTTCACCGCGGAAGCATTCACCTTACCGTTGCTGATACTGGTTGGGGTAAGGCTGTCTGGGGCAAGATGTACGGACAGTGGTTTGCCGGAGCTACTGTGTTTATCTATGATCATAAGAAGTTCTCTGCAGCTGACATGCTGAAGATGATAGAAAAGTACAAGATTACTTCTTTCTGTGCACCTCCTACAGTTTATCGCTTCATGATTCAGGAGAACTTTGAAGATTATGATTTGTCTTCTCTTGAGCATGCTTGTACAGCAGGTGAGGCGCTCAATCCTAATGTTTACCAGAAGTTCTATGAGTTGACTGGCATAAAGCTTATGGAAGGTTTCGGCCAGACAGAGACTACAATGACTCTCGGAACAATGCCTTGGATGGAGCCAAAGCCAGGAAGTATGGGTATGCCAAACTCGCAGTATAACATCGGACTTATCCGTCCTGACGGTACTCCTTGTGATGACAACGAGAAGGGCGAGCTCGTGGTTTATACTGACAATAACCCTCTCGGACTCTTCCAGAGTTACTATCGCGACGAAGAACTTACAAAGAGCACTTGGCACGACGGCGTTTATCATACAGGCGATGTTGCTTGGCGTGACGAAGATGGCTACTACTGGTTTGAAGGCCGACTTGACGACGTTATCAAGAGTTCTGGTTACAGAATTGGTCCTTTCGAGGTAGAATCAGCTCTTATGACTCACCCAGCTGTCGTAGAATGTGCTATTACTGGTGTGCCAGACGAGATTCGCGGTATGGTGGTAAAGGCAACTGTTGTGCTTGCTGATGGTTGGAAGCATCGTGCTGGCGAAGAACTTGTCAAGGAACTTCAGCAGCATGTGAAGCGCGAGACTGCACCTTATAAATATCCTCGTATCGTGGAGTTTGTTGACGAACTGCCTAAGACTATCTCTGGAAAGATTCGTCGTGTTGAGATTCGCGAAAACGACGCGAAGTAAAAGAATTTATTTTTTTGTTCACAATATGTGCCCTACATTGTGTAAATCAGTAATTCTCATATGAAGACAATAGGAATAATCAGCGATACTCACTCTTTCTGGGACGATCGTTACCTGAAGTACTTTGAGCCTTGCGATGAGATTTGGCATGCTGGAGACATTTGTGATGTTACTCTCATAGATCGTCTTGCAGAATTTCGTCCTGTAAGAGCTGTCTGCGGCAACTGCGATGGCGGCATTCTTCGTCGAATGTATCCCGAAGTGCTGAGATGGAAATGTGAGGAAGTTGATGTTCTGATGAAACATATTGGCGGCTATCCGGGTAAGTATGACCCGTCGATAGTTCGCCAAATTATAAACAATCCGCCGAAACTTTTCATCAGCGGTCATTCGCATATCCTAAAGATAAAATACGACAAGACTCTCGGACTTCTGCACATAAATCCAGGTGCGGCAGGAGTTCAAGGCTGGCAAGTGGAGCGAACTCTCGTAAGGCTTCAGATTGATGGCAGTGAGTTTAAGGATTGCGAAGTTATAACGCTTGGGAAATAATGATTACTTCCTGCTTTTCTTTCGCGTTGTTCTCTTTTTCTGTACATCTGCTGTCGCTGCTTTAGCCTTGGCTTTCAGGTAGTTAGTTGTGGAGAAACTTGTTGTTTTTATTGATTTTAGAGTCTGCAACTTTATGCGAAGGATGTCCATAAAGTCGGTGTGAGCTGTGTCCATTCTTTCCTGAATGGCCTTGTTTTCTGAAGCCGGAGCATCGTCTCCGAGAATGTTTCCGTATATTTCCTTCAGTTTGCTGGTGAAGTATTCTGTGCCTTTTTCCAGTCTCTCTTTTATCTTCTCATCGTTCTCATAGTTCTCAGAATTGGAAATCATATAACAGTACTGAGCCTTGAACTTCTCTGCAACATCAATCAGTTCAGGCTTCACCTTCATGTATGCTTCGTTGTATCTGGAAACAAGCGTAGGCATCTTTTTTACATAGCTGTCTTGAAGAATGCGCTGAACACGCTCATGAGCCTGGAAGATGCCGTTGAAGTCATACATTTCGTTTATTAGATTCATGTAGTAAGAGCGACGGAGCATAGCCATGTCTTTCGTTGCGTCGGCACTTAGCTCAGTCTGATAGTCCAGATAAGCACGGACAGACTGCTCTACGATGATGCCACGAGTGCTGATAGGCGAGGAGAGGATCAGACCTTCAAGTGTACGGCAACGGCTGAGAGCAACGTAAACCTGACCGGAAGCGAAGGAATGTTCGGCATCTATTATGCAGTGGTCGAAAGTCAGACCTTGGCTTTTATGAATTGTTATAGCCCATGCTAGCCGTAGAGGAAACTGCACAAATCTGCCTTGAATGTCCTCAACAATCTCGTGAGTATTGCTGTCGAGAGTGTACTTAGAGTTAGTCCATTCGTGCTGTGGAACCTCAACAATCTCATCGTCCTCAAGACATTGTACCACAATCTTATCTTTCTCCAACTCAATGACTTGCGCAATTTTTCCGTTGTAATACAGATGCTCAGCAGAGGAATCATTCTTGCAGAACATCACCTGAGCGCCTTCTTTAAGTCGGAGTTCTTCTTCGATAGGGTAGAGGTTAGCCGGAAAATCACCCTCAACCTTGCATTTATATGTAAAATCCTGACTATTAATGTTGTTAAGCATCTGCTGATTGTAGTTGTCTGCCGTGCGGTTGTGCGTCGTGAGTCGGATGTAACCGGTAGTGTCAGCAGGCTCAGGTTTGTATCTTTCGTTTAGAAGATCGAGCGTTTCCTGCTTTACTTTTCCATTTCTTATCTCGTTGAGAATATTTAGGAACTGCTCGTCAGTCTGTCTGTAAACCTGAGTCAGTTCTATGCTTGCGTAAGGCGTTATCTGTAAAGCTTTTGAGCCATAGAAGAACGGAGTGTCGTAATAGTTGCGTAGAATTTCCCTATCTCGTTCAGTAACAACAGGAGCCAACTGGGCAAGGTCGCCGATAAGGAGAAGTTGTACACCGCCGAAAGGCTTGTGATGGTCTGTACGGAAGCGACGTAACACCTGGTCAATCGCGTCAAGCAAATCGGCACGAACCATGGAGATTTCGTCTATGACGAGAAGGTCAAGACTGCGGATTATAGCGCGTTTCTCCTTGCTGAACTTAAATCTTCTTTGAGCGTTGCTGTCATTAGTCCTGAATTTCGTATCTGGCACGAAAGGGCTAAGAGGCAACTGAAAGAAACTGTGAATTGTAGTTCCTCCTGCATTCATAGCTGCCACTCCTGTCGGAGCAAGGATAACCATCCTCTTCATACCGCGCTGATAAAGGTTACGAAGAAATGTTGTTTTTCCTGTTCCTGCCTTGCCGAGCAGCAGCACGTTCATGCCAGTCTGCTCGATTAGCGTTTGTGCTTTTGCTAATTCGTTGTTCATATTTGTCCTTTTACGGCTGCAAAGTTAGGTATTTTTTTGTTTACTTGCAAAAATAATGTGACTTTCTTTTTGTTAAGAATGCTACATGAAAAAGAAATAAATTGAAAGTTATTGTGCAATAATTGTTCTTAATCAATAGTAAACCTCAATGTTTGATCACTATTTTTAACAAATGTGCCTATAATAATTAAAAAAATGTTAATTTTGCACCCGTGATTTGAATATAACAAACATATAATTAATAAATTTATTTACACTTTATGAAACAAAGACTAACTATGATCCTTGTGTCTCTGTTCTGCTTCGTAGGAGTAGCATTGGCGCAGGTAGAGGCAAACGGTGTTGTCGTGTCAAGCGATGACGGCGAGCCTGTAGTCGGAGCGACAGTTAAGGTGGCTGGTAGCGACAAGGGTGTTATCACCGATGTTGACGGTCACTTCGCAATCACAGTTCCTTCTCAGAACTCCAACCTTGAGTTCTCTTATGTAGGAATGGAGTCAAAGACATTGAAGGCTGCGCAGAACATGCGTGTTTCTCTCGATGCTGATGATGCTCTTCTCGACGAAGTAATGGTTGTTGCCTTCGGTACACAGAAGAAGTCGGCATTTACTGGCGCAGCTTCAGTTGTTGACAGCAAGGAACTTGAAAAGAAGATTACTACAAACGTGGCAGACGCCCTTGTAGGTTCAGTTGCTGGTCTTCAGATTCGTGGCGGTTCTGGTGCTCCAGGTGCTGGTCAGGGTAAGATCAACATTCGTGGTATCGCTTCACTTTATGCCGAGACAGACCCACTCATCATCGTTGATGGCGCTCCTTATTCAGCAAGCCTTTCAAATATCCCACAGGGTGATATCGAAAGCGTGACAGTATTGAAGGATGCTGCTTCTGCAGCTCTTTACGGTGCTCGTGGTGCTGCCGGTGTGATTATCGTAACAACAAAGCGCGGTAAGACTGCCGACGCAAACATCTCGTTTGACATGCGTCTCGGTGCAAACTCTCGTGCTATTCAGGACTATGAGACAATAACAAATCCAGGTCAGTTCTACGAAGCATACTACAGCCAGCTCAACAATTACTACCTGAATGCAGGTCAGACAGCAAGTTCTGCAAACTTGTCTGCCAACAAAAAGATGCTCAGCGACCTTGGCTACAATGTGTTTACAATTCCAACAGGTCAGAACCTTGTAGGTCTTAACGGCCGTTTGAACCCTAATGCAACAATGGGACGTTCTTATGAGTATAACGGCGAGACTTACTACATGCAGGCAGACGACTGGCAGGATGCTGCTTACCGCACAGCTCTCCGTCAGGAATATACAGTAAGTGCCAACGGTAAGATGGATCGCGGTTCTTACTACACAAGTGTAAGCTACCTTAAGGATGACGGTATCATCGAGCATTCTGACTATAAGCGTATTTCGGCTCGTGTTAGAGCGGATTATCAGGCAAAGAAGTGGTTGAAGTTCGGTGCTAATGTTGGCTATACCAACTCTGAAACTCAGAGCAATGCAAACCTTGACAATAGCTCTTACGGTTCAGTAAACCTCTTCTACTATACTTCCATGATTGCTCCTATCTATCCAATCTATGTTCGCGTATTGGATGCAAATGGCAATCCTGTTATCCGTATGGATGATAACGGCAATAAGCAGTATGACTACGGTGTTGCTTCTACAAACTATGGTGTAGGTCGTGCATTCCTTCAGACTGGTAACCCACTTGGTTCTAACCATTATAATAAGGTTTATTCTAAGGGACAGAAACTCAGCGCAACAGGTACAGTTGATGTTCAGTTCACAGACTATCTCTCATTCAACTCTACAAATACTATTGACTGGGGACATACTAACGGCTCTGACTATGAGAATGCTCTCTATGGTCCAAAGGTTGGCGTAAACGGTCAGATTGACAAGTATCAGAGTGACGGTTTCCGTCAGAACTATATTCAGACTCTTAACTTCTACAAGGACTTTGACAAGCATAACGTAACTGCTCTCTTAGGTCATGAGTGGTATAAGACTGAGACAACTTATCTCGACGCAACTGGTCAGGGACTCTTCTCTCCTGCTATTACTGAAATCAATGCTGCTGCTAACAAGCAGGTTGTTTCACACTCTTACACTTCTGCATACAACGTAGAAGGTTTCTTTGCAAGCGCTCAGTATAGTTACGATGATAAGTATTTTGGTTCTGCTTCTTTCCGTCGCGATGCTTCAAGTCGCTTCGCAAAGGGACATCAGTGGGGTAACTTCTGGTCAGTCGGTGGAGCATGGATTCTTAGCAAAGAAGAGTGGTTTGATTGTCCTACTTTTGATCAGTTGAAGATAAAGGCTTCTATCGGTCAGCAGGGTAATGATAACATCGGTAACTGGGCTTATGTGGATCTCTACACTCTCAATACTGCATCTGCAACTCAGATGTCTCCTTCATTCTATCGCATAGGTAACGAAGACATTACATGGGAAACAACTACAAATGCAAATATCGGTCTTGAGTTCTCTCTTTGGAAGGGGCGTTTGACAGGTAACTTAGACTTCTATAACAAGAAGACTACAGACCTTCTCTTCTGGCTCTCAGTTCCTGAATCTGCTGGTAGCCGTGGTTACTATGGTAACATCGGTGATATTCGAAACACAGGTCTTGAACTTGTTGTGTCTGGTGACATAATCCGTTCTAAGAACTTGACTTGGAATATTTCTGCAAACGCTTCTCATAACTCAACAAAGATTCTCTCTCTTCCAGAATCAAAAATCAAGCAGTATGGTGGTTTCTATGAAGGCGGATTGTGGTATGAGGAAGGTCAGGGACTCTACAACTATATGACATACGCTTATGCAGGTGTTGACCCAGAAACAGGTAAGGCACTTTATTGGTATGATGAGAACCTTAGTGCTATAGATAAGGATGGTAATCAGCGTTACGACAAAGATGGTAATGCTATAACTAACAATATTTCAAAGTCTGCCACAGAGAAGTCCGCAAAGACAGATCAGATAGGTTATGCTTCTCGATATGCTACAGGTTCTATCCTTCCTAAGTTGACAGGTGGTTTCACAACTACATTGTATGTTCACGGTTTTGACTTCTCTGCATCGTTCGATTATCAGCTCGGTGGTAAGATCTACGATTCTCGCTACGCATCTTTGATGTCGCCAACAACAAGTGCATCTGACGCAGGTAAGACATTCCATAAGGACATCTTTGATTCTTGGAATGCAGAAACTAATGCATCTAGCGATATCCCACGTTGGTGCTATGGTGATCTTTACACATCTTATGCTTCAGACAGATTCCTTACAAGTTCAAATTACCTTAACTTCCAGTCTTTCACAGTGGGTTATACAATCCCAAAGAAGCTTACTCGTAAGATTCAGATTGACAATGTTCGCATTTATTGCACAGGCGAGAACCTCTACTTCTGGTCTGCACGCAAGGGACTTGACCCACGTTATGCATATGATGCAAACGAAACTTTGAATACTTACTCTCCTGTAAGAACAATCATGGGTGGAATTCAGGTTCAGTTCTAATTTGGAGAAAAGTCAAACAAAAGTAATTTAGAATATATATGAATATGAAAAATATATTGAAATTGACATTGGCTGGTGCATTGATGCTAGGCATGACTAGTTGTGAGGAAGAGATCCTCCCGCAGACTAGCACCGTTACCAGCGATCAGGCTGCCAATGCTCCTGGTTCATATGATAACTTTGTCAGCGCAATTACCGGCTCACTTTGCGGACAGTTCACTTATGACGGTAAAGACAATGCCCGTCCTTATGACTGCGGTTACCCTGGATTTATGTTGATTCAGGATATTATGGGTAATGATACTGCCGAACCATACCTCAACTGGTTCTCAAACTGGTATCAGGGTCAGTATGGTGGTCCTTCGTATGTCTATGCACAGGTTCCTTGGACATACTACTATGGTTGGATCAAGAACTGTAACACCGTAATCTCACTCGCCGGCGAAAGACCTGACAAGGACAAAGTTGTAGGTGCAGGTATCGCTTACTGTATGCGCGCGCTCTTTTATGAAGACCTCGCTCGCATGTATGCTCAGAAGACCTATGCTCATGACAAAACCTCTGAAACTGTGCCTCTCGTTACTGAAAGCACTTCACTCAGCGACCTTGCATACAACCCTCGCGCTACAAACGAGGAAATGTGGGCATTCATAATCTCTGACCTTGATAAGGCTGAGACTTACCTTAAGGGCTATGAGCGTACTGATGTTTATACTCCAGACCTTTCTGTTGTTTACGGTCTTAAGGCACGTGCTTATCTCGTGATGGAGGATTGGGCTAATGCAGAGAATTATGCAAAGCTTGCTCAGAGTGGTTATAGCATCATGAACGATTCTGAATACACAAGCCGTGAATATGGATTCAACACACCTAACGGTGCTTGGATGTTCGGCTGTAAGTACAAGTCTGACGATCCAAACATCATCTATAACGATGCCGACTCTAACTGGGGATCGCTCCGTTGTCTTGAGATTGATCCTGACGGCTCTGGTTGTGGTTACGCTTCTAACTACGGTCAGCTCTTCGTTATCGACCGACATCTCTATGAATCTATTCCGGCATCAGACTTCCGTAAGAAGTGCTACGTCGATTATGCTATTGATGAACTCGATTCTGAAGAAGCTATTGATAAAGCCCTTGAAGATTACTCAGATTATCCTTCATGGGTTCGTCGTTCTGGAATGGATGCCAGCGAATATGGTCATGTAGGTGGCTTGTCACTTAAGTTCCGTGTTGCTGGCGGTCATGAAGGTCGTTTGAATCAGTACATCGGTTTCTGTGTAGCAGTTCCTATGATGCGCGTAGAAGAAATGAAGCTTATTGAGATTGAAGCTCGTGGTATGCAGAATGAAACTGATGGAATAAAACTCCTCACCGATTTCGCCAAGACTCGTGACCCTCAGTACGTTTATGGTACTCACAACGAAGCTTACGGTAATGCATCTACAGGAGCATTCCGTAACGAGGTATGGTGGCAGCGTCGCGTAGAGTTCTGGGGTGAAGGTTTTTCTACTTTTGACATCAAGCGTCTCGATAAGGGTATCATCCGTAACTATCCTGGTACAAGCCATCCTGAAACTGCTCGCTTCAACATTGGTGGCTATAATACCAACGGCGGTAACAACCACCCTGACTGGATGGACCTCTGTATCGTACAGACAGAAACCAACTACAATTACAAGTGTACAAACAACCCAACACCTATTTCCCCTGAAAGCGACTCTCCAGAGTGGGACAAGGCTTGGTAAACCAAATAAAACAATTTACTATCATGAACAAGATATTTAAATTAATGTTCACTGCTCTGGTTGGTATCCTTGCTTTGGCATCTTGTACCAACAGTGACGACTACGAGATGGCTTCAAAGCTGTCTGGAGAGCAGGTGTACTTCCCTAATACATTGTCTTCTACAGTAAATCTGAAGAGTACGGAGAATTCTTATGCAATTCCTGTTATGCGTGTGAATTCTTCTGGCGAGGTGGCAGTGCCTATTACTGTGGAGTATGACGGCAAGGCTTTGGCTATCCCTGCAAGCGTGACTTTCAAGGATGGTCAGACTCAGACTGAACTCACTATAGCCTATGATGCTGATAAATTGGGCTTCGACAACTTTGAAAGTGCAACTTTCAAGATTGGCAACGAGGACTATACCACAATCTATGGTGCAAACTCTTTCACTTGCAGTTTTGGTATTCCTGCTCCTTGGACATCACTCGGTAAGTGTACTCTTATCGAAAACTACATGTTCGGAATCGAAAAGGAATGTGCTATCTATCAGAACGATATCGACAACTCTCTCTATCGTATTGAGAATGCCTTCAACCCTGCTGGTCCTAATGCATCTCCATGGCTCTATGTAAAGATTCTCAAGAAGGGTGACGTTGTTTTGGACGAGACTATTCCTGAGGACGGCTATGTTTACTTCTATGGTGGTGGCGCAAATGCAAATGAGTTCAATACTGGTGTTGAGAACACCAACTACGGTGCTGACGTTTGCCTCGTATTCCCTGGAACATTCACAAGCATGCCAGACCCTTCTTTCTGGACTCACAACACAGTTACAGCTTGGAAGGAAGACGGTACTCCGGGTTCTGTTCAACTTGCTCCTATGTACTACATGTTCGGCGTTGGAGGTTGGAACCAGAGCCAGGCCGACGGTATCCTCAACATCGTCTTCCCTGGTTATGTAATGTTGGACTACTCTGTTGAACTTGAGGCAGAAGGTCGTTTCATTGACAATAAGGAAAACGGTTATGCAGTAGTAAACGCTACTCTCGGTATCGATGTCTATCAAACAAAGATTGCGATGACTCCAGGCAATGATGCTGCAGCTGCCTACGAACTCATTAAGAACGGCGACGAGTCAGTAATCACTGTCGAGGGATCTGGCTCTATGGAAGTTCGCATTCCTTACGAAAACCCAGGTGAATATACTATCGTAGCAGTGACTTACGATGCTGAGGGCAATGAACAGGAAGCCTCTTATGTCTCAATTCTCATTCCAGATTCAGGTGCTCCTAAGGAAATCTTCAAAGCTATCTTCAAGGGTATCTACACTCACTGCGTAAAGAGCTTCTCTGAAAGCGGAGATCCTATGTGGAAAGGTTACGATCCTGAAGAGGCTATTCTCTACGAGAGCAACCTCGACGAGTCTCGTTTCATGATTTCTCCATGGGTAAACCTCGGCTATGAAGAGGACGGTACTGAGGGCGAAGGACTTGTCTTCACTATGGACGAAGATGGCTTCCTTACAGTAAAGCCTTGCTTCACAGGTGTTTCTGACAACAAGTATGGCGATATCTTTGCTTGGGACCTCGTAACAGCTGGTGTTGCTAATATGCCAAGTTATTACGATCAGGACAAGGGTATGTTCGTATTCAACCTTGCTTGGTCAGTAGAGGGTGGTAATTTCGGCTATACACAGGACACTTACGAGCTTACTGGTTATGCTGAGTCACCACGTCAATCTAAGACTGTGAAGAATATCTCTGTCAAGAACATGAAGTGTACCCTTCCTCTTAAGAATACAGCAAAGTTCAAAAACTTCAAGTTAGGCTCTAAGAAGTTTGCTACTCTTAATAAGTAATTCACGAACGAAACAGAAAAAGTTTCAGAAAGAATAAATAAAAGAATCCGCGGTGTCAGTATTTCATGACATCGCGGATTTTTTAGTCCTTGTGCTTGCCTCGTTTATCTTCTCCGATATTTATCTTAGGCAACTCTATTTTGTAATGCCAGCCGATGAGTCTGACGATGACGATAAAGAAGAATGTGGCTACGGAAATGACAATCTCTGACACAACGCAACGGAGCATGAGCGAGTAGAAACACCCACCGATGATAGAAGACATTGCGTAGATGTCTTTTTGGAAAATGACCGGTTTGATACTTGCTAAAGTATCGCGTATTACACCGCCTGCAACACCAGTTATGCAGCCCATCATGACAGCTACCCACATTGGCTGACCACAGTCAAGTGTTTTCTGTAAACCGGCTATGGTGAAAAGTGCTAAGCCGAGAGTGTCGAAGAAGAGCCAAGCCGTGTTCATCTTGTCCATGAGTTTAGCGAAAACCTGAACGAGTATGACTGCAAAGAGAGTACAGATGAAATAAACGGGACTTGTCATCCAGAAAGGTGTCTGTCCGAGCATACAGTCGCGTAGAGTTCCGCCACCTACAGCTGTTACCCAAGCTAATACGAAACCTCCGAAAATGTCGTATTCACGACGTCCAGCTAGTCTCACTCCCGAGATAGCGAAAGCGATGGTTCCGATGAGTTCTATGAGATATGTTATGGTCATAAGTTTGCGTTTAATGGTTGTTTATGGGCGGCAAAGTTACGAATATGTGGTAAAATAACAAACAAAAGTAGGGAAAATGTGCGGCAAAGGCGAGATTGTCTTGCGATTTTGAGATTTTCTTTTTAACTTTGCACGCGTAGAAACATACTTTAACATGATAGACACTCACATACACATCGACGGCGAGGAATTTGCAGAAGATCTCTGCGAAGTTGTGGCTCGTGCAAAGGAGGCAGGCTGTGAAATGATGTTCGTGCCAGCCATAAACCTTCAGTCTATAACTGACGTTCCGCGTGTCTGCAACCAGTTTCCCGACTTCATGAAGCCTATGATGGGTTTGCATCCTGAGGATGTGAAGGAGGACTGGCGTGAGGTTCTTGCGCAGATGAAACCTCTCCTTACTCCTCCCCATGGCGAAAGTTTCGTAGCCATCGGCGAGGTTGGACTTGACTATTACTGGAGTCGCGAGTTTGAGAAAGAGCAACTGCTTGCCTTTGAGGAACAAGTGAAGTGGAGCGTGGAAACCCGTTTGCCCTTGATGATTCATTGTCGTAAGGCTCAGAATGAGATGGTAAAGCTCCTCCGACAGTACAAGAACGATCTGCCTGGAGGCGTGTTCCATTGCTTCACGGGAAATGTTCACGAGGCAGAGGAACTTCTTGAATTTGAGAATTTTACCCTCGGTATAGGTGGCGTTCTAACCTTTAAGAAGAGCAATCTTCCGGAAACTCTGAAAGAGGCTGTTCCGCTCTCTCGTATCGTACTTGAGACTGACGCTCCTTACATGGCTCCTGTGCCTATGCGCGGCAAACGAAACGAGAGCGCATTCATTCAATATGTTATAGAGAAACTTGCGGAAATCTACGAGAAAACGCCAGACGAGATTGATGCCATTACAACTGCTACGGCAAAGCGAATCTTTCATATTTCAGATTAAAAATTAGAAATTAAATACTAACCTTATGAAAAATTTACTTTTTCTCTTCGCTACATTCTTCGCCCTTTGCTCTATGACTCAGGACGATGTTCAGACTATGTTTATGATTGGCGACTCCACTATGGCGAACAAGGACACTACAAAAGGTCCTGAACGCGGTTGGGGCATGATGGTTCAGCAACTTTTCGACGAGACAAAGCTTGTCGTTGATAATCACGCTGTTAACGGTCGTTCCTCCAAGAGCTTCATCGATGAGGGGCGTTGGCAGAAGGTGCTTGATAAGATAAAGCCAGGCGACTATGTGGTAATACAATTCGGTCATAACGATGAGAAGCCTGCTGTAGATCGTCATACAGAGCCAGGCTCTACATTCGATGCCAATATCCGCAAATTTATCCGCGAGACTCGCGAAAAGGGTGGTAAGCCTATAGTGATGAATGCTTGCGTACGTCGTAACTTCTTCAAGAAAGTTCCAAAGAACGATGACGACGAAGCTCTTCGCAATACTACGGCTGGCGACCCTACTAAGACAGCAAAGGCTTCTGGTCAGGTTGAAGGTGATACTCTCTACGATACTCATGGCTACTACCGCTACTCTCCTCGTGAGGTGGCCCTTGAGGAAGGTGCTACTTTCGTTGACGCCAACAAGCTTACTCATCAGCTTGAGCAGGCTCTAGGTCGTGAGCGTTCAAAGAAAATCCACATGTGGTATGAGGCTGGCGAGATTCCTGAGATTCCAAAAGGTCGTCAGGACAATACACATTATAATATTACTGGTGCAAAGGCCATTGCCCGCTTGCTCGTTGATGGTATGTGCAAGGAAATGCCTGAACTTTATCGTTACATGAAGGGTGGCAGAATGCCAGGCTTCGGCGGTCAGCGTGGTCCTGGTGGTCCTCAGATGCGTGGTAACGGTGGCCCTCGTGGTAACGGTCAGATGCGCGAAGGCGGTCGTCGTAGTGGCAACAGAGGCTTCGGCGGAGGCGGTTTCAATGGTGGCTTCGGTGGTGGTAATGGAGATTGGCAGCAGGGCGAATAATGGCACCGAAAAGTAATAACTGCTTTGCAAAACTGCTGATGTTTTGTGAAGTTTAAGGCTTAAAAGTGCTAAAATAGTTGATAATTCTTGCATACCTCTTTGATTTTTTATAATTTTGCGCGCAAAATAACCAATAAATATGCCAGTAAGAATTCCAGAAAAACTTCCGGCTATTGAGATTCTCAAAGAGGAAAACATCTTTGTCATGGACTCCACGAGAGCCCATAATCAGGACATCCGTCCGCTGAAGATTGTGGTGCTCAATCTCATGCCGATAAAGGTTACTACGGAAACAGACCTTATCCGTCTGCTTTCTAATACTCCGCTTCAGGTTGATTTGACGCTCATGAAGCTTGAAAGTCACACCTCAAAGAATACTCCCGTTGAACACATGATGGCTTTCTATCGTCCGTTCTCTGAACTTCAGTACGAGAAGTTCGACGGAATGATTATTACCGGAGCGCCCGTAGAGCAATATAACTTCGAAGATGTGAACTATTGGAATGAGCTCACCCGTATTTTTACTTGGGCTCGTACTAATGTTTACAGCACCCTCTATATCTGCTGGGCTTCGCAAGCCGGACTCTACTACCACTATGGAGTTAACAAGCGCGATATTCCGATGAAGCAATTCGGCATCTTCGAACATTTCTGCGTTGAAAAGCAAGATCCAATATTCCGCGGTTTCGATGATACCTTCTTTATGCCTCAGTCGCGCCATACGGAGATTGTCCGCGAGCAGGTTGAGGCGAATCCGGAACTACAGATAATAGCCGATTCTGATGAAAGCGGAATGGGTATAATCAAAGCTCGCAACGGTCGTGAGTTCTTCATCACCGGACATATGGAGTATTCACCAAACACGCTTCATAATGAGTACATGCGTGACCTCGGCAAGCGTGATGATGTAGGTCTGCCACAGCATTACTACAAGGATGATAATCCGGAGAACGAGCCTATTGTCCGCTGGCGTGCCCATGCAAATCTTTTCTATCACAATTGGCTTAACTACTACATCTATCAGCCTACACCGTTCAACATAGATGATATTTGCGAATAAATTTTTGATACGATAAAAACAAAACATAATGAAAGCTCTTACACAGACGGAATTCAATTTCCCAAATCAGAAAAGTGTTTATCACGGCAAGGTTCGTGACGTTTATAACATTGGCGACGACAAGATTGTAATGGTTGCTACAGACCGTATCTCTGCTTTTGATACAGTCCTCCCTAAAGGCATTCCTTTCAAGGGACAAGTGCTCAACCAGATTGCAGCTAAGTTCCTCGACGCTTGTCTGGACATCTGCCCAAACTGGAAACTCGCTACTCCAGATCCAATGGTAACTGTTGGTCTCAAGTGCGAAGGTTTCCGCGTAGAGATGATTATCCGTTCTATCCTCACTGGCTCTGCTTGGCGCGAGTACAAGAACGGCTGACGCGAACTTTGTGGCGTAAAGCCTCCTGACGGAATGCGCGAGAACGAACGTTTCCCAGAGCCTATCATCACACCTACTGCAAAGGCCGACGAAGGCCACGACATGAATATCTCAAAGGAAGAGATTATCGCACAGGGCATCGTAAGCAAGAAAGATTACGAAGTGATGGAAGACTACACTCGCAAGATTTTCGCTCGCGGACAGGAAATCGCAGCTAAGCAGGGACTTATC
>JAZLKJ010000101.1:0-17424 GCA_045597565.1 Prevotella sp.
GAGGAAGTTCAGATGATCGTCTTCTGCGGTGGCTTCTCTAACTCAGACGTTCTCGGTTCTGCAAAGGGTTGGGCAGGTGCATTCCTCTACAATCCAAAGGCTAAGGAAGCACTCGATAAGTTCTATGCTCGCAAAGACACAATGTCTCTCGGTATCTGTAACGGTTGTCAGCTCATGGTTGAGCTCAACCTCATCAACCCAGAGCACGAGCAGCGTTCTCGTATGCTTCACAACACTTCTCATAAGTTCGAGTCAACTTATGTTGGCCTCCGCATCTCTCAGGAAACAAACTCTATCATGCTCAGTAGCTTGAAGGGCAACAAGATTGGTGTTTGGGTGGCTCACGGAGAAGGTAAGTTCTATCTCCCAGAGAATGTTGAGAACTACGACATCGCAGCTCAGTACAACTACTCTAAATACCCAGGAAACCCTAACGGCTCAGACTATTCAGCAGCTGCTATCTGCTCTAAGGATGGTCGTCATCTCGCAATGATGCCACACCCAGAGCGTGCAATCTTCCCTTGGCAGTGTGCCAACTATCCTGCTGACCGTCGCTTCCAGGAGATCACTCCTTGGGTAGAAGCTTTCGTGAATGCAAGAAAGTGGTGCGAAGCTAACAAGAAGTAATCAGAAATCTCTTCATCAAGAATTAGTGAATTAGAGAATTTCTTTTGCAAAATTCTTGAATTCTCTAATTCTTGATAATAAAAAAACATAGATAACTAGACATGTCGGCATCTCTTTTTTCTTTATTCAAATGTTTCTTCACCATCGGTCTTTTCACCATCGGCGGTGGCTATGCCATGATTCCGCTGATGCAGGAGAAAATCATCGACAAGAACAAATGGATTGAGAAGAGCGAGTTCCTCGACTTGATAGCCATTGCGCAGAGTTGTCCGGGAGTGTTTGCCATAAACATTGCCATCTTCGTAGGTTATAAGATGGACAAGATAAAAGGCTCTATCGCAGCATGTCTCGGAGCAGCCTTGCCATCGTTCCTTATCATCCTGCCTATCGCCATCTTCTTCACCCAGTTCAAGGATGTGGAATTGGTGAAATCAATCTTCGCCGGCATTCGTCCAGCAGTCGTTGCGCTCATTGCCGTGCCGACATTCAAGCTCGCAAAGTCAGCCAAGATAACTTGGAAAACCGTTTGGATTCCAATCCTTTCGGCACTCCTCATCTGGCTCCTCGGCGTATCGCCTATATATATAATAATGTGTGCAGGCGTGGTTGGCTATGTTTATGGAAAAATCTGTAAATCGTAAATCTGAAAATTAGTAAATCTCCGTGGTTTTCCTAAAACTCTTCTATACATTCTTTTCCATAGGTCTCTTCGGTTTCGGAGGAGGCTACGGAATGCTGTCGCTCATTCAGAACGAGGTTGTGCGCAACCATAAGTGGATGAGCTCTGGAGAGTTTACGGACATCGTTGCCGTATCGCAGATGACGCCAGGACCTATCGGCATCAACTCCGCCACATATTGCGGCTATACAGCTGTGCATCACGAGTTTGCAGATACTATGACAGGCACTTCGCTCGAAGCAATATCCGTTCTTGGCAGCCTTACAGCCACCTTTGCTGTCGTTCTTCCATCGCTGATACTGATGCTTCTGATAGCTATGCTGTTCTTGAAATACATGAAGACAAAGCCTGTTCAAGACGTATTCAAGGCATTGCGACCTGTTGTCGTCGGACTTCTCGGCTCTGCCGTGCTTCTTTTGATGACGAAAGAAAACTTCTCTGCACCAGACGAGAATCTATTTCAATTCATAGCATCATGCCTCCTCTTCGGTGGAGCCTTCGTCAGCGTATGGTTCAAATGGATTAGTCCGATAAAGACAATCTGCATCTGCGCAGTTATTGGTGCGTTGTTCCTCTAGAGGTACTTAATATTTGTTATAAATAAAAGAATTTGAAAAATCGTTTCTTCATATTGTTGATGTTGGCTGCCGTTGTATGTACAATGGCAAATCCTGGCATGTATCGAAGCAAATACAGCTTCTATAACACCATTGACAGTATCAAGGGAGACTCTACGGCAAAAGCAGGCTCAAGCACGAGGGTGGTTGATGACAGTATTGCCGCAATGATCGCTGCACACAACAAAGCAATCGACGACTCTATACACCTTGACAGCATTAATAGAAAAAAGTCTAACGGTATAGACGCGCCAGTAGAGTTCTCCGCAAAAGACTCAATGGTTTACTTCGCAGGAAGCAAGAATGCCTATTTCTACGGTCCATCGAACGTGAAATATGAAAACATGGACTTGAAGGCCGACCGTATCAGCCTCAGCATGGATTCTTCGCTCGTTCGTGCACATGGCGTTGCCGACACTCTCGGCGTAAAGCAAGGAAGCCCTATCTTCGTGATGGGTAGCGACACATACGAGAGCGACACAATGGCTTTCAACTTCAAGTCAAAGAAAGGCTTTATCAATCAGGTATATACGGCTCAGGAAGACGGTTTCCTTACTGCTCAGGAATCAAAGCGCGACTCTTCTGGTGTCATGTACTTGAAGAGAGGACGCTATACAACTTGCGATGATGATCATCCTGACTTCTACATAGCAATCTCACGCGCTAAGTTGCGCCCAGGCAAGGATGTTGTCTTTGGTCCTGCATATCTTGTCGTTGCCGATGTGCCACTGCCACTTGCCATACCTTACGGATTCTTCCCATTCTCAAAGAGCTACTCAAGCGGTTTCATCATGCCAACATACGGCGATGAGAACTCTCGAGGATTCTATCTTCGCGATGGAGGTTACTATTTTGCCATAAGCGACAAGATAGACCTAAAGCTCATAGGCGAGATTTACACAAAGGGTTCCTGGGGTATCTCTGCGGCTTCAAATTATAGAAAGCGTTATCGCTACAACGGTTCGTTCCTTTTCTCTTACCAAGACACGAAGAATGGCGAGAAGGGTATGCCAGATTTCGTGGAGCAGACATCCTTCAAACTACAATGGACACACCGTCAGGATGCCAAGGCAAATCCTTTCAGCACGCTCTCTGCAAGCATCAACTTCGCGACTTCTAGTTACGAAAAGAATAACCTGACCTCCATGTACAACCCGCAGACAATGACACAGAGTTTGCGTACATCTTCCATGTCATGGAGCACATCATTCTCTTCTATCGGCCTGAGTCTCAGCACTACTGCCAACCTTTCGCAGAACATGCGCGACACAACTCTCGCCGTTACATTGCCAGACTTGAACATCAGTCTCTCACGTTTCTATCCGTTCAAGCGCAAGCACATGGTGGGAAAAGAGCGTTGGTACGAGAAGATATCCATGTCTTATACTGGCCACATAAGCAACTCCATCACGACAAAGGAAGACAAGTTCTTTAAATCAAGCCTTACAAAAGACTGGAAGAACGGTATGCAGCACAGCATACCAATCTCAGGAAACTTCAATATCCTGAACTACATTAACGTATCTCCTTCCATAAGCTTTACCGACAGAACTTACTTCACACGAGTAAAGAAAGGCTGGGACGCTGCAAACCAGAAAGAAACGGAAACCACAGAGCAAGGTTTCTATAACGTTTACAACTTCAACGCCTCTCTCTCTGCAAGCACGAAGCTTTACGGTTTCTTCATACCAAACCGCAAGATCTTCGGCGACAAGATAGACCGTATCCGCCACGTCATAACTCCAAAGGTGAGTCTGTCTTACGCACCGGACTGCGGCTCTTGGTTCATGGAGTCATACCAAGTAACTGACAAGGACGGTAACGTCACCCTAAAGGATGGCAAAGAACTCTGGAAAGAATACTCTCCATACGAAAAAGGACTATTCGGTTCTCCAGGACGAGGCAAGAGCGGTTCCATCTCGTTTGACGTTTCAAACAACGTAGAAATGAAGATCAAGCAAGAAGGTGATTCCGTTGATTACAAGAAGATAAGCCTCATCGACGAACTGGGACTTTCCATGTCATACAACATGATGGCAAAGGAACGCCCATTGAGTGACCTGAATATGCGACTGAGACTGAAGTTGACAAAGAGCTACACCTTCAATCTTAATGCCGTATTCGCCACCTACGCTTATATCATGGGCGAGAACAACCGACCTACCCTAAGCAACAGCACTGAGTACAGCTACGGACGAATGGGCCGTTTCCAAGGTATATCACAGAACATCTCGTACACTCTCAATCCGGAAAAGCTCCGCAAGCTCTTCTATGGCAGCAAAGACAGCGACAAGAAAAAGACTGACGACGATGACGATGACGATTATGACACTGGCGTTGACACAAACGTTGATGACGTAATGGAGAAAGGAAAGCGCACTTCAAGTGGCGGCGGTAGTGGAACTGCAGAGACAGACGATGACGGTTACATGCTGTTCAAGATGCCTTGGTCATTGACTTTCGGTTATGGTATATCCATGCGTGAAGACAGAAACAACTACACAGCACGCAATGACGGAAGCGTAAGATTCGGATACATGTTTACACAGACGCTTAATATGAGCGGAAACTTGCAGATAAGCGATGGCTGGAACATTTCGTTCTCTTCTGGTTACGACTTTGACAACAAGAAGATTTCAATGACTACCGCATCCCTTTCACGCAATCTCCATTGCTTCAACATGTCGGCTTCCATAGTACTTGCCCCTTACACGTCATACAATTTCTCGTTCCGTTGTAATGCGGCAACCCTTACAGACGCCCTTAAATACGACAAACGTTCTAGTTATACCAATGCTGTTCAGTGGTATTAGTATTATTACATGAACATTTTCGCAAAAGATAAAGAAAACAGACTTCTTGAGATGATTCGTCTTGGCGAGGATATGACTCGACAGGACAAACTTAGTTTGCTCATTCGCCTAAGCATTCCGTCTGTTCTTGCGCAGTTCACATCTACGCTCATGTTCTTTATCGATGCGGCAATGGTTGGTTCACTCGGAGCAGAGGCTTCAGCAGCCATCGGACTTGTTGAGAGCAGTACATGGCTGATGTTCGGACTGTCCGTTGCGTTGGCAATGGGTTTCTCCGTACAAACGGCACAGTTTATTGGCGCAAACGACTTCTCACAGGCAAAAAAGGTTTTCAGGCAAGGCATTATCTGCATAACAATCCTGTCAGCCATACTTACGGCAATCTGCATCATCATAGCACCATTCCTCCCCTACTGGCTTGGAGGAAACGAGGATATCGTAAACGATGCCTCATGGTATTTCGGAATATGGGGAGCCTGCCTACCGTTCATGATGATAGGCAGACTATCTTCTAGTATGCTGAAGTGTTCTGGCAACATCAGGATTCCAAGTATCATAAGCATACTGACTTGCGTGAATGACGTAATTTTCAACTACTTTTTCATCTACATTCTCAAGCTTGGAGTGCCAGGAGCTGCCATGGGTTCTGTTTTAGCCTACATAGTAGCTTGCTTCTTCGAGACCTGGTACGCAACGACCCGTTCCAAGGAAATAAGCCTGAAGGGAGACGAGAAATGGAGTTTCCGTCCAGAATGGACATACATAAAAAACGCGACAAAGATTTCCCTGCCTATGGCTGCACAGTATGTCATGATAGACGGCGCACAAATAATCAGCACGATGATTGTCGCACCTCTCGGAACAATCGCAATAGCAGCCAATACGTTAGCCATCACGGCAGAAAGCCTATGCTACATGCCCGGACATGGAATCAGTGAAGCTGCCACAACAGTCGTTGGTCAAAGCATCGGCGCCGACCGGAAGAAACTCTGCATGAGCTTTGCGAGAATATCCCTTTCCCTCGGTATGATCGTCATGACAGTCATGGGAGCCATCATGTTCCTGACAGCTTCTCCGCTGATGTCGTTGCTTACTCCTGTAAGCGAAATCATCGACCTCGGTTCCAACTGCCTTCGCATAGAAGCTTTCGCAGAACCTTTCTATGCTGCCGCAATCGTGGGCAATGCAATTCTTCTTGGTGCTGGCGACACTGTAAAGCCTGCAATAATCTCACTCTGCAGCATGTGGTTCGTCCGCCTGACTCTCGCCGCAGCCCTTGCTCCACAGTTCGGTTTGATGGGCGTTTGGTTCGGAATGGCGATAGAACTTACGGTGCGCGGAGGCGTATTCCTGACACGAGTATTGAGAGGAAAATGGATAAAAAAAGCCATCTGACGAGCTATTATTATGAAATCTTGTTAAAATAGATTTGTTTTATTACATCTTTTTGCCAAATAGCTTTCGCTTTTGGTGAAATATTTGTAAATTTGCACGCAATAATTAATTTGTACGCAATAATTAAATAACACACTGATATGAAGAAGATTCTGTTTCTTTTGGTTGCCTTCATGGCAACGGTAAGTGCCAACGCACAGTTTGAGGAAGGTAAGACATACGTTGGAGCCAGTCTCACAGGATTGGACTTAAGCTATTCCAAGGGAGAAAAAATGTCAATAGGTCTGAACGCCATGGGCGGTTATTTCCTTATGGACAACATCATGCTGAACGGTAACATCGGTCTCCAGACAAACGAAGGCAAGAAAGGAAAAGCAAATGAGTTTACTATTGGAGCAGGAGCCCGTTACTATTTCGTTGAGAACGGTATCTTTGTAGGCACTAACGTAAGCTTCTCACATGTTCAGCACACATACACAGACGTTATGCCTCAGGTAGAGGCAGGTTACGCATTCTTCATCAACCGTTCCGTAACAGTAGAGCCTGCGGTTTACTTCCGTCCTTCTTTCCAGAACAGCGACCGCACACGTTTCGGCATCAAGGTAGGCATCGGTCTTAACCTTGAGACCAACAGGAAGAACGGCACAATCTTCAACATGGACTAATCGAAGCAGCTTCGGGCTGAAGGCTAAAACTTAAGGCTAAAAGAAAAATCAGTAAATTTGTAAATCCGTAAATCCGTAAATCAACAAGATGCTTACACCAGATCAACTTAACGACGAACTTATAAAGCTCTCATTCGCTGAAGACATCGGCGATGGCGACCACACAACCCTCTGCTGCATTCCAGAAGATGCAATGGGCAAGTCAAAACTTCTCATCAAGGAGGACGGCATACTTGCTGGTATTGAAATTGCGAAGCAGGTTTTCGCTGCTTTCGACAAAGACATGCAGGTAGAAGTGTTCATCAACGACGGCGCGGAAGTAAAAAAAGGCGACGTAGCAATGATTGTCTCAGGCAAGGTTCGCTCCCTTCTACAGACAGAGCGCCTTATGCTCAACATCATGCAGCGCATGAGCGGTATTGCAACTATGACTCGCAAATATCAGCAGGCTCTTATCGATGCAGGCACAAAGACTCGTGTTCTCGATACCCGCAAGACAACTCCTGGTATGCGTATGCTTGAGAAGGAGGCTGTAAAGATTGGCGGTGGCATGAATCACCGTATCGGACTCTTCGACATGATTCTCCTCAAGGACAATCATGTAGATTTCGCTGGCGGCATCCATAACGCTATCTCCCGTGCAAAGGCTTACTGCGCAGAGAAAAACAAGGATCTGAAGATTGAGATTGAAGTGCGCAACTTCAAGGAACTCGAAGAGGCTCTCGCAGAGAATCCTGATCGCATTATGTTCGACAACTTCACTCCAGAAGATACAGAGAAGGCAGTAAAGATTGTAAACCACCAGTGCGAGACAGAATCAAGCGGCGGCATCACTTTCGACACAATGATTCCTTACGCAAAGGCAGGTGTTGACTTTATCTCTTTCGGTGCTCTCACCCATTCTGTCAATGGTCTCGACATGAGCTTCAAAGCAGTATAGTAAAAATGAAATCCCTATTACTCTCTCTCTTTTTACTGATATCAACCTCAGTATTCGCCCAGCCTTCTGCCGTAAAAAATGTGCAGAAGGCGGTGTTTGCTTTTATAACATACGACAAGTCGGGCAATAAGCTCGGCGAAGGAAACGGTGTGTTCATTGGGACAAATGGCGAGGCAGTTGCTCCTTGCAAGCCATTCATCGGCTGTTCCAAGGCAGTCGTCACTGACCATTCCGGCAAGTCGTACGAAGTGAAGCGAATGCTTGGTGCAAACGAGGTTCATAACATCGCACACTTTACAATCGACTCAAAAACAACAGCAGCGACGGTTCTTTCTACTGCCACACCACAGCAGGGAACAAAACTCTATTGCGTTGGCACAAAGCAGTCGGCAAACATCAATCAAGGCGCAGTGAAGAGCGTGGAAACTTTCCTTGACAAGTACGCTTATTACATCATCAAGCTCACTGGTCAGGAAGGTCTTGGCGGCTGTCCCTTCGTAACAGAGCAAGGACAGGTTATCGGACTTCTTGAAATCTCTGCCAACACAGCCGATGCTTATTCTACAGACATCCGCTATGCACAGTCTCTCGTTCCGCAGATGTTCTCAGCCAATGATCCTGCACTTTTCCAGATTAAGATTCCTCTCCAACTTCCAGCCGACATGGAGGCGGCACGCGTTGTCATGATGATGACCACCAGCCAGGACTCTCTGAAGCAGGTAGCTGCCGCGCAGGATTTCATGAAGGCTTTTCCCGCTGAGATTGACGGCTATCCAGCTACGGCAGGTATAGAACTTGCAGCAGGAAACATAGCCAATGCAGACGACATCATGAAGCAGGCTCTGAAGAATGTTACTGATAAGGCTGCGGCAAACTATGAGTTCAGCAAACTTATCTATAACAAGGAGCTTTATCAGCCAGAACCAGCCTACGCAGACTGGTCTTTCGACAAAGCCATTGAGTACATCAAGGCAGCAGAGGCAATCAACAATACTTCCCTCTATCGCAATCACGAGGCTCATATTCTGTTTGCGCAGAAAAAATACGAGGAGACCGACCAGATACTATCCTCACTCCTCAGTGCAAACGACATCAACAAAGCTGAGATTTATTACGAATCTGCCCGTTGCAAGCAGGCGTTGAACAAGCCGAACGAGGAGATCATCGTGCTTCTAGACAGCGCAGTGAACAACGTTGATTCGCTCTCTATCAATTCCTCCGCTCCTTATTTTCTCATGCGAGCTCAGGTGCAGGAGAATCTTGGCAAGTATCGCGATGCCGTATTAGACTATTCACGCTATCAGGTTATCATGCAAAATCGCGTGAATGACAGCTTCTACTACACTCGTTTCAACGCAGAGATGAAGTGCAGAATGTATCAGCAGGCACTTCAAGACATCCGCAACTGCATCATAATCAATCCGCAAGAACTTCTCTACCCTTCAGAACTGGCACAGTTGGAGATTCAAGTTGGCAAGTTTGAGGATGCTACAGCATCAGCAAACTACTGCATAAAGATTGCTCCTGAAAAGCCTGTCGGCTATACTCTTCTCGCTCTTGCTCAGGCAAAACTTGGCAAGAAGGAAGAAGCAAGGCAGAACTTCCTGAAAGCCAAGGAACTCGGCGACGAGAAGGCAGAAGAATTGATGCAAAAATATTTGAAATAAATGGCAAAGATAGCTTTATTGCTTAGTGGCGGCGTTGACTCCTCCGTGGTGGCTTACGAGCTTCATCGTCAGGGCTTGGAGTTCGACAGTTTCTACATCAAGATAGGTCCAGAGGACGATAAGGAGTGGGACTGTTCAAGCGAAGAAGACCTTGAGATGGCTACTGCTGTCGCTCACAAATATGGAACTAAGCTTGAGATAATAGATTGCCATAAGGAATATTGGGATCAGGTTACGAGATATACCATGGACAAGGTGCGCAGCGGCTTCACACCCAATCCAGATGTGATGTGCAACCGACTCATCAAGTTCGGTGCCTTCCATGAGAAGAAAGGTCATGAATACGACATTATCGCCACTGGCCATTACGCTCAAACGGAGATTATAGACGGAAAGAAATGGCTCGTTACAAGCCCAGACCCCGTAAAAGACCAGACCGACTTCCTTGCCCAGATATACGATTGGCAGCTCCAGAAAGCCATATTCCCGATCGGTCATTACCAGAAGGGCGAGGTTCGCGAGATAGCTGAGCGTGAGCATCTTGTCAATGCAAAGCGTAAAGACTCCCAAGGCATCTGCTTCCTTGGCAAGATAAACTACAACGACTACATCCGTCGTTATCTTGGCGAGAATCCGGGTGACTGCATTGAATACGAGACAGGAAAGTTCATCGGCAAGCACAAAGGTCTTTGGTTTCACACCATCGGACAGCGCAAAGGTCTCGGCTTCGGCGGCGGACCATGGTTTGTCATAAAGAAAGACATGGAGAAGAACATCCTCTATCTCTCAAAAGGCTACGACCCAGAAACAGCTTACAAGGACGAGTTTCTCATCCACGACCTCCACATCCTCACAGAGTCACCGTCTGCAGACAATTGTAGGGCGAGGATTTCCGAGCCGCTAAACAATGAGCGGCCTTCAGTTCTCCCCCCTGTGGGGGAGTTAGAGGGGGTCTCAATAACCTTCAAGATCCGCCACACGGCAGAGCATCACAAAGCCCTTCTCATTGACAACCACGACGGCACTTACACCGTCAAGTCAGAACAGAAGATCCACGGCGTAGCTCCCGGTCAGTTCTGCGTAATCTACGACGAGCAGCACCACCGCTGTTTCGGCTCTGGCGAAATAACTCTCTAAGCCACCGTTCCCCCGCCTATTTCCCACCGTTGTCGGTGGGGCAAGCAACCAAAAACTCAAAACTAAAAAACAAAACCGAATATGGAATTAGCAACAAAATACAATCCCCAGGACGTTGAGTCAAAATGGTATCAGTACTGGCTCGACAACAAGCTCTTTGCGAGCAAACCAGATGGTCGTGAACCTTACACAATAGTAATCCCACCACCAAACGTAACGGGCGTGCTCCACATGGGACACATGCTCAACAATACTATCCAGGACATTCTTGTTCGCCGTGCACGCATGGAAGGCAAGAACGCTTGCTGGGTGCCAGGTACAGACCACGCTTCTATCGCTACAGAGGCAAAGGTCGTTAACAAGCTTGCTCAGCAGGGCATCAAGAAGCGCGACTTGACTCGCGAGCAGTTCCTTGAGCACGCTTGGGACTGGACAAACGAACATGGTGGTATCATCCTCAAGCAGCTCCGTCGTCTCGGTGCTTCTTGCGATTGGGATCGCACTGCATTCACAATGGACGAGAAGCGCTCAGAATCAGTGCTTAAGGTATTCTGCGACCTCTACGACAAAGGACTCATCTACCGCGGCCTCCGCATGGTAAACTGGGATCCGAAGGCACAGACAGTGCTTTCTACAGAGGAAGTTATCTACCGCGAGGAAAAGAGCAAGCTCTACTATCTTAAGTATTACGTAGAGGACAGCGCTTCCGTTAAGCCAACAGGCGAAGAAGGCGAAGTTCTCCACAAGGATGAGAAAGGCTATTACGCTGTAGTGGCAACTACTCGTCCTGAGACCATCATGGGTGATACTGCTATGTGTATCAACCCTAAAGACCCTAAGAACCAGTGGCTTAAGGGACATAAGGTTATCGTTCCGCTCGTAGGTCGCGTTATTCCTGTCATCGAAGACCGCTATGTTGACGTAGAGTTCGGTACAGGCTGTTTGAAGGTAACTCCAGCCCACGACGTAAACGACTACGCTCTCGGTAAGACTCACAATCTTGAGACAATCGACATCTTCAACCCAGACGCACCAATCTCTGAGGCTGCCGGCATGTATGTTGGTCAGGACCGTATGGACGTTCGCAAGCAGATTGCCATCGACCTCGGCGAGGCTGGCTTGCTCGAGAAGGTAGAAGACTACGACAACAAGGTTGGCTACTCAGAGCGTAATCAGGACACAGCCGTAGAGCCTCGTCTCTGCAAGCAGTGGTTCCTCTCTATGCAGCATTTTGCTGACATCGCTCTTCCTCCAGTACTCTCAGGCGAACTTAAGTTCTATCCTACAAAGTATGTCACCACATACAAGAACTGGCTCGAGAATATTCAGGACTGGTGTATCTCTCGTCAGCTCTGGTGGGGTCATCGCATCCCAGCTTACTTCATCAACGATGCTGCCCCTGTGTCAGAAGCATCAGTTTCTGAGCAAGAGAAATTCGTCGTAGCCCTCACAGAGGAAGAAGCTCTTGCAAAGGCTCGCGCTAAGTATGGCGAGAACATAACAGCCGACATGCTCACTCGCGATGAGGACGCTCTCGACACTTGGTTCTCTTCATGGCTCTGGCCTATCTCACTCTTCGATGGAATCAACAATCCGGGCAATGAGGAAATCAACTACTACTACCCTACTGCCGACCTCGTAACAGGTCCAGACATCATCTTCTTCTGGGTGGCACGTATGATCATGGCTGGCTGCGAATATCAGAAGCAGATTCCTTTCCGCAATGTATATTTCACAGGTATTGTTCGCGATAAGCTTGGCAGAAAGATGAGTAAGTCTCTCGGCAACTCGCCAGACCCACTTCTCCTCATAGATAAGTTCGGTGCTGACGGCGTTCGTATGGGCATGATGCTCTCCGCTCCTGCTGGAAATGACATTCTCTTCGACGAAGCACTCTGCGAGCAGGGCCGTAACTTCAACAATAAGATTTGGAATGCCTTCCGACTCGTCAAGGGTTGGGAAGTTGCTGACATCGAACAGCCAGAGGCAAGCAAGATTGCATGTCAGTGGTTTGACGCTAAACTCAAGGCTTGCAATGCTGAAATTGACGATCTCTTCAAGAAGTATCGTCTTTCAGAAGCTCTCATGGCAGTCTATAAGCTCTTCTGGGACGAGTTCTCTTCATGGCTCCTCGAGATGATCAAGCCTGGTTATCAGCAGCCTATCGACAAGACTACTTACGACAAGGTTCTCTCTTACTTCGACGCACTTCTCAAGATGCTCCACCCATTCATGCCGTTCATCACAGAGGAACTTTGGCAGAACCTCTACGAGCGCAAGGAAGGCGAATCAATCATGCGCGAAAAACTTGAACTCGCTGCACCTACAGCAGAAGACGAGAAGCTCATTGCAGACATCGAAGTCGTTAAGCAGATTGTTGCTGGCGTTCGTATGGTTCGCAACCAAAAGAACATCGCACCAAAAGAACCTCTCGCTCTCAACCACGTTGGCGAAAACGCTTACGCAGCTTACGACAGCGTAATCTCAAAGATGGCTAACCTCTCTGAGATCACTAAGGTTGACGAGAAGTCTGCCGACGCTTCTGCCTTCATGGTAGGCACTATGGAATGGGCTGTTCCTGTAGGAAACCTCATTGATGTTGAGGCAGAAATCGCAAAGAACGAAGCTCAGCTCAAGCACCTCGAAGGCTTCCTCGCAGGCATTAACAAGAAGCTCGCCAACGAACGCTTCGTTGCCAACGCTCCTGAGGCTGTCGTTGCCATGGAACGTAAGAAGAAGGCTGACTCAGAAGAAAAGATTGCTGCCATTAAGGTTGCACTTGAAGCGCTTAAGAAGAAATAAATTCTCCACTAGAAATGAAGAAATCTCTAAAATCGATTACCCTTATCCTGCTGGCACTCATTGCCGGTGGGATAAGTTTTTCGTGCAGCCACAGCGACGACAATCAGCCTGAGGCAGTACCGCAGTTCACTTACCTCATCTTTCAACCTACTACCAATGGTGCAAATCCAGACCTGACGGCTTTCATGAAACAGGACTTGAGAGAAGTTGACGAGGCTGTAAGAAACGGACTTACCAAGACCGCCAACGTAATCGTTTTTCAAGGAGATCTTACCAAGAGCAAACTCTATCAGAAGCAGCTGAGCAAGACACGCGAAGGCAGGGACACGATCGTGAACATCCTACTGAAGGAATATCCCGTTACAGAGACCGACTACACCTCGTTCAGCGGACTCAAGCGCATCCTCACCGATGTCATCGTTGCCGGCAAGACGGAGCAGATAGGCATGTCCATAGGCTGTCATGCCGACGGTTGGATTCCGACTGTAGAAGACAAGTCTTCTCGTGCGCCTAGCGGAATGAGGAAGTCCTACGGTCAGGGCTACCACGGCGACTACGACACAGCCTACAAGACTCTCGGCAAGGCTATAGAAGCCACGGGCAGGAAGTTTGAGTTCATCCATCTTGACAACTGCTACTCGCAGAACATAGAGGTTGCCTACGACCTACGCAATGCTTGCAAGTACCTTATCGGCTCAATAACTGAGATCGGTGCCGACGGACTGGAGTACAATACCAATGTGCCACTTCTCGTCAAAGGCGATTACCAGACCGTATGCCAGAACTATCTTGCGTATTATCAATCGACAGACCAGTGGCCGAGCGCCACGCTTTCTGCCATAGACTGCTCGTATATGGACGAGATGGCGGCACTGATGAAGAGCATCAACACAGGCAGGACGAATCTTGTTGACCGTTCTGCCCTTCAAGTATTCGACGGCTACGACGAGAACAACACTTACCACTTCAACATCTTCTACGACTTTAGCGACTATGTTTCAAGCTATTGTGCCGACGAAGTCCTTCTCTCGCAGTTCAACAGCCTGCTCAGCAAAATGGTCGTTGCAAACACCTTCACACCTTCATTCACATCAGTGTACTTCCAAATCCAGATTATCGACGGAAAACCTGCAACGAAAAAGCGAGACATCAGGACATGCTCTGGAATAACATGCTCAGACCCGTGCACACAACTGTTCTACAAGTGGAAGGAAACCGAGTGGTACAAAACTACACACTAAAGAATACTATAAACTTTAAAATTGAAACAGTGATATTAACACAAGTTCCTTCCTTCCTCTGTTTATATGGGGAATGAAGGAACTTTATTTTGTAAGTAATTGATTGAAATATTGCTACACTCCGAAAGGGATTTTTATTACCTTTTCCTAAAAATAAAACGGTATATTTATGACTACGATTATTGGACGAAATCAGGAAATTACAGAATTGAATAGGAAGACGAATCAAAAGTCATAGGAAAACGACCCAAAACTCATAGGAAAACGACTCAAAAGTCATAGGAAAACGACTCAAAAGACATAGGAAAACGAGTCAAAAGTCATAGGAAAACAAATCATAAGCCTATGGGGTATGAGAACGGCGTTTTGTGGTAATGTGGCGGCTTTTGTGCCTTGATGGAATGTCTGTGAGGAGGTTTCATTCCGGCTGCAAAGTTAAGGATATATTTTTGAACATCAAAACAATTCCATGATTAATTCTCGCAGAGGATCACGGGTACTGTCCCTGTGATCCCTCTGTTAATGGCTCAGTACCTTTTTGCCGTTCTTGATGTAGATGCCTTCCCTTGGAGCGGAATTCAGTCTTTGACCTTGGAGGTTGTAGATACTCGAAACAGCCTTTTTGCTGTCGCAGCTTATCTCCTCAATGGCATTTGTGAAACCTGGAGAATCGAAGTCCGCACGTTCAAAAATACATACGCCATCCTTATACACCGATAGGAGGCGAGGAGTACCATACCAGAAATAACCACCTGTTGGCTTCATAAATGGTACTATATAGTTGTATTTTTTTGTTCCGATTCCTTCCACCCAATAGTCATCAGCTTTGCCGTCGTGAGTGACATCAATATGCATACGTCGGTAAGTGACACCTTTCACTGTGATGAAATCCTCGTCAACGACGCGATAGTAGTCGATATAATCAACCACACACTGATCACCAGTCTTAAGATTGAAGTCTAGGATGACGCCTGGGTACGGATACAGTGCAGGATATTCGTGCACTTTACTTATAACCTTATCCTTGTCCTCAACCCAATATTGATAGTCTTCCTGATAGAACACTTCATCGTACCCTTCGTTGTCAAACGTCTGGTACATCTTCCACCAACCGTCTTCCTCCCTATCTCCATTTATGGTTAAGCTATAGTTGCGCACCAATTCCACCTTTTCCTTTGGATAGGTATGGGTAATCTCAAAATTCCACACCTTGCCCTTCTCGAACATAGGAGTGTAAGTATAATCATCTACACCAGCAGCAACATCTTCCACGATGTTGAAGTTCTTCCAATATGGCGCGTTGCTGTATGCCTCCTTGTAGCCTTTCCTTACATGGAGAGTGCCGTAGTAAGAGAACGCTTCATCGCCCCATTCGAATTCTGGCGGAGTGGTTGCAAGAATTGTCACGGATTCAAGTTTGTCACATTCATAGAACGCATGTTCTTCAATGACAGACAATGCACCGCCAATATTTACTTTTTCTAATTTCGTACAACCTTTGAATGCCTGACTGCCGATTTTACATACCGAGTTGGATATGTTCACGCACTTTAGTCCTGTGCAACCATTGAACGTCACACTTTCAATAGACGTTACGGATTTAGGAATTACTATTGACGAAAGACTAGAACAGTTCATGAAAGCCTGCTCGCCAATATATTCAACGGATTCAGGAATGTCAATGCGAGCCAGGCTTGTACAACCATGGAATGCGTTGCTCCCAATGATTTTTAAAGAGCTCGGAAGTTTATTAACAGACAATAAGTTTGGGCAGTGTTCAAACGCTCGGTCTTCTATTTCTGTAACAGCGTCTGGAATCTCAATAGAAGTGAGATTCGGACATTTATAGAATGCATGGGATCCAATACTTGTTACGGTATAAACCTCGCCGTCGTATCTGAATTGTGGCCAAATACAAACTTCGCCAGAATACGAGTTTCCTTCTGGTATCGTCACTTCCTGTGTAGGGTCTTTCTTGCCGTTGTTAGTAACCGCAGCAGTCTTCTTTTCCTTGTTCAACTTAAAATAAATGCCACTTATCTCCACATCCTGAGCGAAAGCAGAGATTGCAGACATGAACACGGTTAAAAACAATAGGATCTTTTTCATAGCTATTTGATTTTGAATGGTCATTAAGATTCTTCTTGGCCGCAAAATTGGGTCACAGGTCCCAGTGATCCTCCTTGAGAGAGAAAACTTGTTACTGTATTTTTATTGTGGAACAGCTCCTACAATCAATTCATTGTTGGTACAGTGACAGGTCACCTGTTCTTCGTGTGATTATGTTTCCCAACGTAGGCGTTTATATACAGGTGTGTCATCTGTAAATATGTAATTCTTCTTGTCCTCGTTTAGGAGAGTTTCATCTATGACGCCTTCTTTCAGTTTCAGTAAATCAAAAGAAAGAAAATGGTGATCAAAATCATCATTTATAAACAAGGTGTCTCCTTCAATTACAATCTTCCGTATATCACGGCTATAGAAAATCTCATCAGGATATGTCTTGAAGACAACCTTCTCTGCCAACTTATTCTTCTTAAGGTCATAAACGGTAAGTATTAACTCAAAATCGTATGTGTGGAAAACGCAGTTGAATTTCAATATAACACCATATTCTTTCAGCTTGACAGACTTGAATAGCCATTCATTTTTGCAACCTGCCTCAACAAATGTGTCCAATAGAGAGTTTAGTTCGTCTAAATGGATATCCTTTTCCTTTGCCGCTTTAATGAAACCTTGTTTCAAAAGGTCAATATAAAACAAGATGCGCGTTTTTTCTTCTTTCATGGAGAGATAGGCATTCATGTCGTTTTCTGTCCACTTTATAGGGACGGAAAAGAC
>JAZLKJ010000102.1:0-3411 GCA_045597565.1 Prevotella sp.
GCAGCGGTTGGCGTGGTCGCAGATGCCGCAGACGTCAGCAAGCTCCTTTCCTGTCTCTTCGTCCACGTAGCGTCGGAAGCTTTTCTTATCGCCACAGTTCGGACAAGTGTGTTTCCGTCCTCGCCTAGGTAGGTGGAAACGATTGGAAGTTGTGTAGGTCATAAATGAGAGGGAGTTTTGATTGAAATTTGCACAAAAGGGTCAGACCCCTTTGTGCAAATTTATGCAAATAGGATGGTCTTTATCGCTTCAGATACTTCTCGGTCTTAGTGTATAGTCCCGTCTGTGCTGAATAAGTTATGAAGCCGCGGTTTACCCATACATCCAGCTGATGCTTGGTGCCTGTTACGGACTTGCCCATTGACGCACGAAGGGCTTCAAGCTGAGCCTGCGAGAAGGAATCTTCCAAATTTACGAGCATGTTCTTAGGCCCCGACTTCTGCACCTCTTCCACAGAAATGCCCGGCTTGAACATATCTCCAAGCACCTGAATCTTACTCCAAAGATCGTAATAGCAGAACCACTCTACGAACTCGCCGATAGAGCGTGTCCACGTCTGGTTGTTCAGAAGCCAGAGCGTAGCCCCCTTCTTCCATGCCGAAAGGATGCAGCGGTGGGAGAGGTCGAAGAGAGTGTCGTCATCAGTAAGGTCTGCCACCTTTACCATCTCCTCCGCAAGCTTGTCGGCAAGCTTGTTGAGCGGCTTGATGATGAAGTCGCCATGGGCATTATCAAGGCGTTCCATGTATTCGTCAAGCTTTCTGATGAACACCTCATCATACGCACCCTCACGAGGAATCTTGCCCTTGCGCTCGCCACGAGGTTTGTAGGCAAAACAGACGCGCCCAGTCTTACCCTTGCGAATGTCACGCTTGTAGTATTCGCGTGCCGCTTCCTCGGTAGAAGAGATATTGATGTTGGCACGCATCACGGGATTTCCGGTTACACCCTCAGCCGTAGCACGAAGGGCTCCAACGCGCTTCACGTCGTGGATGTTGATGAGCATCTGACTTGAAGCCTTGCGTCCGCCACAAAGACTGTCGAGCATCTCCACCTCAGGCTGATTGAAATACTGCGCATGGCAGCCATCCTGTTCGCAAGCCATGGCATTCTGGATGAACGCCGGCTTGGTGGTGTCTGAAGGCGGGAAAAAGATGGCAACGGTAGGACGGGTACTCTTCTCGCGTTCCTTCTTCGGAAGAGCCTGCCAGGCAGAGATTTTCTGCATCTCAATCTCATCGTGAGAGCGAAAAGAGCGACAGATAGACTCCACAATCTTATCCAGTTGGTCCTTTCCGGCACCAGAAGAGCCTATGAGATGACAAATCTGGCCATTCAGTTCGAGATAGCGATTGTTGCAATACATCACCTTCACGCCTTTCAGATGGGAAGCAAAGGCTGGAAAAGGCGTTGGAACGATGGCGTTCTTCATCTCAGAAGACACCTGAGAAGTGATGAGACGTATTATCTCCGTGCCCTTGCCCGGCTTGGGCATAGCGGGAGCACAGCCGCTGAAAACATCGTATTTCATTGAATGTCAAAAATTTAACAGAACATATTAACCTTAAAAAAGAATACATGATCAGGAATCTCAATCTCAAGTCTCAAATCTCAATTACCAAAATGGAGTATGCTACTTCCTTCTCCACTTCTTCTATCTATCTGATTATTAATTAGTTATAAAGTATAAAGAAGGAGTATATGTGAAAGATTCTGTCCGTTTTGGAACTGAGATTTGTGATTTTGAGATTTGCTGACGAGTGTTATTGATTCTCTGTTACCAGCCCTTTGAGCCCTTTGCGGATCTCTCTTGCCACCTTGTCGGCATAGGCATCGATGTCGAAGCCATCAGCGATGTTCATCTGGCGGAGGTTAGGGCGGTAATTGCCATCCTTGCTGCGAGTGACGGTAAAGACTTCGCCCACGAACACATGCGGATTGCGCTTACGAGGCTCTGTGCATACAGTTTCTACGAACAAGTAGTGGCTCTCGGCATCATGCGTGAGGATGCCTTTGTAGTCTTTGCCCACTTCCGCGATGCGGTCGCTGCGGAGATTTGTTTTAAGGTCGATACAGAGGTCTGTGTTAGGGTTCCAGATAGGGGCATTCTTTGGTTCGCCCTCTGCCTGAGTTTTCTTAGAGTTTCCCATTACAATTATTATTTAGGGATTGATAATAACCGAAGGAAACTGACGTCAATTAGCTTCTGAAAAAGTCCATCCCGATAGCCCACGGCACTCAACTTCTGACAACGGTTGCCTTCCGAATGGGGAGGATTGTTTTTCTGAGTGCAAAGGTAGTTAGTTTGTATGAGGGCATAAAAAAATACTTCCCGAAACAAGTGCATTTGGGAAGTATTTGGGAAGAATGTATGGGGGTGTTGGGAATATTTGGGAAGAGAATGGGAAGAGATGGGAGAAAATTTGCACAAAGGGGTCTGACCCTTTTGTGCAAATTTGTGCAAATTCGGTCGGAAAAATCTGGGAAGAATAGGGCAGCAGAAGCTTACGACTGGTAGAGTATCTTCCTGACGCCTTCTTTCAGAGAGTGCGCCGTAACGGGGTAGTTGTAGTTCTTCAGATGCGGAATACAGGCCTGTAGGAACTCCTCGTTCAGCACGTCCGGGCGCGTAAGGCTATGGCTGTTGATAAGTTCCCTGAACACCCTTGCCGTATCGGGATGACTGTGGCATAGGTTGAGTGATTTCTCCAAACGATAGACCCATGGCTGGGTAAGCCACGTTAGGAGCGGGTCGTTCTTGTCCACGTTTCCATGAACACTAAACACGTCGTGCATCTGCTCTTTGTAGAGCTCGTTCTGAGCCTTCAGGTAGATCATCTCCTCAGTCTGATTCTTGTCTTCTCTTTCTTTGGCCTCCTTCTCCTCCCTAAGCTCGCGCAGACATCCCGTAGCCCATATCTTGAAGCCAGGCACATTCGCGTGGCGAGCAATCATAGCCTTCACCTCGTTGACGAACTCCTCGGTATTGCCGTACATGTCGAGCAGGTCAGCCACATCGTTCTGGAGGTGGTTGAGTACGACGACAAAGTCATCAGCCGATAGTTCATGTCTGACAATAGATGCCATACGGAGATACCTTTCTTTAGATGGTTAATGATTGAAGATGGGTACATATCAATTTCGGGGGATGAACATTATGACTTCCGCTACTTAGGTCTTTTTATTTTGTGAAAACAATCCGTGCCTTTATACTAATCGGAAGTCAGGTGTTTCCTTTTATCTGCAAAGTTACAAAATTTTAACTATCTACCAATTACTTCAAGTAGGGTAAACCATTTGAAAACAAGTATTAGGAATGTCAGCAAAAGTCGCTGATTTATAGATTTTTAAGACGTATTCTTGCATTTTCTTTTTAAAGTTAAACTAACTTATAGTGGCATATCTTTTTGA
>JAZLKJ010000103.1:0-9756 GCA_045597565.1 Prevotella sp.
AATGATTGTCGGCAGAAAGCATTGGAGCTACACTTACCAGTTCCCATCTGTCAAGCTTGGTCAGACAGACTATAGCAAGGCAAAGCCTCACGGCATTCACGGTGCCACAAACGAGGAGGTGAAGCGCTACATCGACTTCGCAGCAGAGAACTGTCTTGATCAGGTTCTCGTAGAAGGTTGGAACGAAGGATGGGAAGATTGGTTCGGTCACCAGAAGGACTTTGTCTTCGACTTCATCACTCCTTACCCAGACTTCGTCATCAAGATGCTCAACGACTACGCTCACTCAAAAGGCGTCCGACTCATGATGCACCACCAGACTTCCGGTTCTATCCCAAACTACGAACGCTGGATGGAGAAGGCTTACACGCTGATGAACAAATATGGCTACAACTCAGTAAAGAGCGGTTATGTAGGCGATGTTCTTCCACGCGGCGAGCACCACTACTCTCAGTCTTCAAACAACCATTATCTCTACGCGATAAAGGAGGCTGCTAAGCATCATATCATGGTAAATGCTCATGAGGCAACACGTCCAACAGGTATCTGCCGCACTTATCCAAACTGGATTGGCAACGAGTCTGCACGCGGTACAGAATACGAAGCATTCGGCGGTTCTGAGCCTTACCACACTTGCATTCTTCCTTTCACTCGCTTGATTGGCGGACCTATGGACTACACTCCAGGTATCTTCGAGACTCAGCTCAGCACTTGGAGCGACAACACTTCTTTCGTTCACACAACTCTCGTTGGTCAGCTTGCTCTCTATGTTACGATGTACAGTCCGCTCCAGATGGCAGCCGACCTTCCTGAGAACTACAAGAAGTTTGACGATGCTTTCCAGTTTATTCGCGATGTAGCTGTTGATTGGGATGACTCAAAATACCTTGAGGCTGAGCCAGCAAAGTACATCACCGTAGCTCGTAAGGCAAAGGGAACAGACAATTGGTTCATTGGCGGTAAGTGCGATGCTGACGGACATACTACAGTTCTCAACTTCGACTTCCTTGACAATGGCGCAAAGTATGAGGCTACAATCTACGAAGACGCAAAGGATGCTCACTACGAGAAGAATCCTAAGGCTTACAAGATAACAAAGAAGATCATCAAGAAAGGCACAAAGCTTACCATCAAGCAGACTTCAGGCGGCGGTTTTGCGATTTCCGTGATAAAGAAGTAAAACAGCTACAAGCGATAAATAAAACGTTCATCAAAAATACGTAGGGCGAAGATTTCCGAGCAACAGCAATAAACTTGATTGCAAAACTTCTCAGTAAACATCGCCCTACTATAAAAGAAAGCTAGAAACTACTTAACAGTTTCTTCCTTGATTTCAATCTTTGTTCTTACGATTTCGCTCTGCTGGATATAACCGCGCTGAGATGCCTTCTCTATCTCGTCCATGAGCTTCTTGTAAGCATCATCGTAATCGTTACATTCGTTCTTCAGTTTGTCCAAAGCCTTTGAGCGATCCTTCTTGGCATCCTCAAACTTCTCCTGAGCCTTTTCAAGCGAAAGAGAAATAGGCTGAACAGATGTTGAAAGCGAAGCGCGAAGTGTAGGATCCTTTTCGTTGAGAACATTCACTATGGTAGTAGGATCTGTCTTGTCATAGTCGAAACGAATGATGAGCGTCTTAGTCTTCTCCTTCACGTCATAATCGTCATAACCCTTGACGTTCTCCTTGAGGATAGACTTAATTAGCTTAGAGTGATCACCGAGTTTACCATCTGGACTACAAGATATCTGAATCTCCCAGATATCCTTTGCCATAGCTGTTGAAGCAACGAACATCGCTACGAGCAACAAAACGAATTTGAAGTTTTTCATACTATTTATAATAATTAGTTAGTGAATAACAAAATGCTTTCAACGTGCAAAGTTAAACAAAAATTCCGTCATAGCAAGCTTATCTGAAGAAAAATAAGCAAAAAACATTAAAATAATCTCCTAAACAATAGAAATGAATACCAGATCATTCATTCTTTCAATACTATTCTCCATGACTATAGTATCTGCAAGTGCACAAGATTTCCAGGAATTTTCCTACACCGAAAAGTCAACTACCTTCTCTCTCCTTGCTCCTGACGGTAGTAAGCCAAAGCTTCGCATCTACAAAGACGGCGAAGGCGGTAAGGCTATCAAAACTGTCAAGATGAAGCGAGCTGGAATAGATTCGTTCGAGGCTATCATCAAGGGCAACCTAAAGGGCATGTTCTACACATTCGATGTTGGTAAAGGCGAGTGTCCTGGCGTTTTTGCTAAGGCTGTCGGTGTAAACGGAAAGCGTGCTGCCATCATAGATCTAGCAAAGACAAATCCTATCGGTTGGGATAAGGATGAGTTTATTTATACGAAGAATCCTTGCGACCTCATTATCTATGAGATGCACCATCGCGACTATTCCATCGATGAATCTGCTGGAATAAAAGACGGAGGTAAATATCTGGCTCTCACTCATTTCAAGGCCATTGACCATCTTCGTCAGCTTGGTGTAAATGCAGTTCACTTCCAACCGTCGTTCGACTTTGCATCCGTTGATGAGTCGCGCTTGGATGTTCCGCAGTTCAATTGGGGCTACGACCCTCTGAACTACAACGTGCCGGAAGGCTCCTACTCTACCAATCCTTATAAGCCGGAGACGCGAATACGCGAGTTCAAGGAAATGGTTCTTGCACTTCACGATGCCGGTATCCGCGTCATCATGGACGTTGTCTTGAATCATACGATGGATGTAGAAAACAGTAATTTCAATCGCACCTACCCTGATTATTTCTACCGTCTGAAGAAAGACGGCACTCTTGCCAATGGCAGTGGCTGTGGAAACGAGACAGCTTCCGAGAAGCCTTATATGCGACAGTACATGATTGAGTCATTCAAGTATTGGGCAAGGGAATATCACATTGACGGCTTCCGCGTTGATCTTATGGGAATACACGATATTGAAACGATGAATCTCATTGCGAAAGCCGTTCGCGAGATTAATCCTTCTGCCTTCATCTACGGAGAAGGTTGGGCGGCAGAAAGTCCTCAACTACCAGAATCTCAGCTTGCTATGAAGGTAAACACTCATAAGCTTGATGGCATAGCAGCTTTCTCTGACGAAATGCGCGATGCACTTCGCGGACCGTTCTCTGACGACAAGAAGACAGCTTTCCTCGGCGGCCTTCCAGGCAATGAAGAGAGTATAAAGTTTGGCATTGCCGGTGCAGTAAAACACCCGCAGATTGACGTCACAAAAGTAAACTACACTCAGGCTTTCTGGGCAAAACAGCCTTCGCAGATGATTGCCTACGTCAGTTGCCATGACGATATGTGCCTTACCGACCGTCTTCGTGCTAGCATTCCGAACATTACGGAGGAAGAGCTTATCCGTCTGGACCTTCTCGCTCAGACAGCCGTTCTCACTTCTCAGGGCGTTCCTTTCATGCTTGCCGGTGAAGAAATGCTGCGCGACAAGAAAGGCGTCCACAACAGCTACAACTCGCCTGACGAAGTGAACCATCTCGACTGGAACAACATCAAGAAATACCCTCAGGTGTTTGATTATTACCGCCGACTCATCGCCCTTCGCACTAATCATCCAGCCTTCCGTCTTGGTGATGCCGACCTCGTTCGCAAGCATCTTGAGTTCCTTCCAGCTAGCGAAGGCGTTGTTGCTTTCCGTCTGAAGGATAATGCCGGTGGCGATGAATGGCAGGACATAATCGTCATTCTTAACGGAACAAAGAAGGAAGTAGAATTAAGCACACCACTTTCCTCCTACACAGTTGTCTGCAAAGACGGAATCGTGGATGAACACGGAATCCAGACCGTTCATGACAGCAAGGTAGAGGTAGCGCCTCAGACAGCCCTCATCCTCCATAACTAAGCCACCGTTCCAGCGGTTCTCCGCTGGACCTTAATCCCTCAATATGAAAAAACTACTTTTCCTACTCTTAGCTCTCAACTTTATGCTAACCACAGCAAACTCAGCTCCAAAGGAGAAAAACACCCTTCGCATCGACCCTACAAACTGGTACGTCGGAATGAAGAACCCTAAACTTCAGCTAATGATCTATGGCGACGGCATCAGAAACGCTTCGGTCACAATAGACAATCCGGGCGTAAAGATAGAAGAGGTTGTTCAGCTCGAATCGCCAAACTACCTCCTTGTCTATCTTGACATTGCCAATGCTCAGGCAGGCACCATCACCATAAACTTCAAGCTTGGCAAGAAAACCATCAAGCAGACCTACGAACTAAAGAACCGCGAGATGGCTGGCTCAGAGCGCAAGGGCTTTACAAACGCCGATGTGCTCTACATGCTCATGCCCGACCGCTTTGCCTCTGCTCCTCTGAACACCGCTACCGCAAAAACAAAATCCGCAAAAGCTGCCACCGTTGCAGAAGCGTCCGCTTATGCCAAAAGAGTCATCGACCGCACCAAGCCTTCCCTCCGCCACGGAGGCAATCTCGAAGGCATCCGTCAGCACCTTGACTACTTCACAGACCTCGGCGTTACTGCACTTTGGTTTACCCCTGTACTTGAGAACAACTCTCCTGACGCAGGCGAGCAGAGCACATACCACGGCTACGCCACTACCGACTACTACCGCGTGGAACCTCTCTTCGGCACAAACGAGCAATATCGCCAGCTTTGCGACGAAGCTCATCAGAAAGGACTGAAGATTGTTATGGACATGATTTTCAACCATTGCGGCTTCGACCACCCTTGGGTCGCAGACATGCCTTCAAAGGATTGGTTCAACACTCCAGAATGGCTTTCTCCAGAAGCTCAAAACACTCCCCTATGTGGGGAAGACGGAGGGGGGCGTCAAGGTCAAAGTCAAAACACAGAAGGCCAAAGCGTCATGGCAACGCCTCCAACAAACGAGAAATACGTCCAGACAAATTATAAGCTCACACCTGTTCTCGACCCTTACGCTTCAAAGATTGACCTGAAGGAAACCACAGAAGGTTGGTTTGTGCCATCAATGCCAGACCTTAACCAGCGCAATTCTCACGTCATGCGTTATCTCATTCAGAACTCTTTCTGGTGGATTGAGACTGTCGGAATAGACGGCATCCGAATGGACACTTACCCTTACGCCTTCAAGGAAGGAATGGCGCAGTGGATGAAGGAACTTCTCGCAGAATATCCTAACTACAACGTCGTGGGCGAGACATGGGTTACAGAACCTGCCTACACAGCAGCTTGGCAGAAAGACTTTGCTCAAGCCAAGGATGATACTCGCAAGGACAGTCAGGCACTTACAAACTCAAACCTTCCTACAGTAATGGACTTCGCCTTCTACGAGAAGATTGGCGCAGCCACAAAGTATGAGGAGACAGATGCCTGGTGGAACGGTTTCAACAAGATCTACAACAACCTAGTCTATGACTACCTCTACCCTAACCCATCGTCTGTGATGGCTTTCCTCGACAATCACGACACAGACCGTTTCCTCGGCGAAGGCAAGAAAGACACCCTCGCTCTCAAGCAGGCTCTCTCCGTTCTTCTTACCATAAAGCGAATCCCACAGCTCTATTACGGCACAGAGATTCTCATGAACGGCACTAAGCAGATTACCGACGGCTATGTCCGCTGCGATTTCCCTGGTGGATGGGAAGGCGACATGAAAAACGCTTTCACAGGCGAGGGCATGACACTGGCAGAGAAGCAGATGCTCCGCTGGACTTCAAAGCTGCTCCATTGGCGACAGAACAACGAGGTCATCATCAAGGGTAAGCAGACACAGTGGTGTCCTCTTGACGGAGTCTATGTCATCAACCGCTCTTATAACGGCAAGAATGTCCTCGTAGTCCTTAACGGCACAAATTCCGAAGCCACATTCCAGGCAAAGCATTATCAGGAAGCCGTACCAGCAGCAACTGTTGCCAAGGACGTTACAACCGGTCGTAAGTACAATATCTCCGAAGACTTCAAGCTCAAGCCACGACAAAGCCTCATCTTGGAATACTAATAGACGGGCATAATTCACTCACATATAAGCAATGGGTTCCCAACCGAAGGAACCCATTGTATTTTTACAGCTACGCTTGAATATGGAGGTGCGCTGCCCTCAGCGCACCAAGCGGGATAAATGAGATATTTGTTTTTGCGATACTTTGGAAACGACGCCCCATGGCATCGTTAATGCGCGGATTTAGTTGCGCAGATTTGCGGCGGTTTAACGATGCCATGGGGCATCGTTTCCAATGCGGCGGTTGGTGTGGTGGGGGCACCACACTTCCATAATGTAAGCAAATAGGGGTGTTTTGCTTACAATCTGCTTTCACGTAAACGCGCGAGAATGGCGTATAATGGATATAAATATATTTGGCTGGAAATATGGAAGTGTGAAAGAAAAGCGTAATTACTGATTATCAACAAGTTAGGATTAGGACGGCTCGGAGAATCCTCGCCCTACAGCTAAAAATGACCGTTTTGGTGGTGAGTTTCGGCTTATTTCTTAGTGAGAAATGAAGTAAAAGTCATAGGAAGACGATTGCTTTCTTAGTGTGTTTTGATAAGAGATGACTAATAATAGCGTTTTTACGGCTTATCGGTCTGCTGATTCTCCTAGATTGAGAGAAAATCCATACAATAGTCTAACTTACGATTTAAAAGCGATAGACAGACAGACGCTCACTCGTTCCTACCTTTCGACTCATTCACTAGTATGACTCCAAGAACAACAGCAATTATAGCCAGGGACTTCTCTATCGAGAGTGTATCCATGCCAAGACAGATACCCAGAACGGAGGCTATTATCGGCTGGACATAGGCGTAAAGACTAACAAGTGTAGGACGAAGAAACTTCTGTCCGACTGGAATGAGGAAGTATGAGAAGAAAGTAGCAAACAATATGAGATAGCCAAGATCGAAATAGCACTTACCCGGAACAGCTGCATAATCAACAGAGAGTATGTCCGCAGCGGAAAAGGGTACTGATATGAGAAAGGAATACAGGAAAATCCACTTCATGAAAGTCACAACCGAATACTTCTGAATCAATGGGCGGAAGATGCCCAGATACATGGCAAAGGAGAGGCAGTTAAGCAGAAGCATGACGATTCCGAATGGCGTAGTAACACGCGAAGCGTCTGCCATTGTTGAAGTACTGCTCAATATAAGCATCAATATTCCCAGAAAACTCAAGACGACTCCACCGGCCTTCAACTTTGTTATAGGTTCTTTCAGCGCAAAGGCTGCCGTTATCATAGTGAAGACTGGCGCAAGAGTTGATATTATGGCACAATCAAGCGGCGTAGAATAGTTTATGCCGACAAGGAAGGTTATCTGCGTTACGAAGAAACCGAGAAGACTGGCAAGAAATATCCTAAAGAGGTCTTTCCGCTCTACATGCTCTTTTCTAGTAAATAAGGACAATGTCCAAAACAGAAGTCCTGCACCGATGGCTCGCAAGGTGAAGAGTGAAAGTGGCTGAAAGATATGGGAATTTGTCAGATCCTTCGTAAGTATAATGTTGAATCCGAATATGGAGTAAGCGCAAAAAGCGGCAAGATGTCCTGAAATCTTTTGTATCCTTGTGTTCATAATTGATGGCAAAGTTACAACTTTCAACCAGAAAAAAGAGAGATTATGCCAAATAAATTGCTTATTAAGTAGTAAATTGTTCACATAGATTTATTTTATTTGGCATTTTATTCTATAAATCCGAATTATTTAATAACTTTGCACTTAGTTATCAATCATTCAAAAAACAAATGAAGAAAATAACCCTGATCATTGCCCTTTTTATTTTAGGGCTTTCAAATGCTGCGGCACAGCAGTATCCGTATCTTAATCCTAGACTCTCGCCAGAAGAGCGTGCGAAGGACCTTTGCAAGCGACTCACTCTCGACGAGAAGAAGAAACTGATGATGAACAGTTCGCCAGAGATTCATCGTGCTGACGTTCACATTCCTCAGTTTGACTGGTGGAGCGAGGCACTGCATGGCGTTGGACGCAACGGTTTCTCTACCACTTTCCCTTCTTGTATCGGCGTAGCCTCTGCGTTCAACCCAGAACTAGTAGAGCAGATCTATACCGCCGTAAGCGATGAGGCTCGTGCAAAGAACACAGACCTCCGTCGCAAGGGACGTGTGGGGAAATACCAATGCCTCTCCTTCTGGACTCCGAACATCAACATCTTTCGTGACCCTCGCTGGGGACGTGGACAGGAGACTTACGGCGAGGATGTTTTCATGAACTCAGTTATGGGACAGGCTGTTGTTCGCGGTCTTCAGGGCCCTGCTGATGCGAAATACGCCAAGCTACTTGCCTGTGCTAAGCACTTTGCAGTTCATAGCGGTCCGGAAAAGACTCGTCATACTCTCGACATTAACGACCTCTCTACTCGCGACCTCTACGAGACTTACCTCCCTGCCTTCCAGGATCTCGTGCAGAAAGCAGGCGTTGCCGAAGTGATGTGTGCTTACCAGCGCTTCGACGGCGATCCTTGCTGTGGAAGCAATAAGCTTCTCCAGCAGATTCTCCGCAACGATTGGGGCTTCAAGGGCTTGGTTGTCTCTGATTGTGGTGCTATCTCCGACTTCTGGCGCAAGGGCCATCACGAGGTTGTAAGCAATGCCACAGAAGCTGCAGCAAAGGGCGTTATCTCTGGAACCGACGTGGAATGTGGCAGCGACTACAGAAACCTTGACAAGGCTGTTGCGCAAGGTCTCATCAAAGAGGAAAAGATTGACGAGAGCGTTCTTCGTCTTCTAGAGATGCGTTTCCGTCTCGGCGAGTTTGATGATGACGACCTCGTAGAATGGACAAAGATTCCGACTTCAGTAGTGAACTGCAAGAAGCACCGTGACCTCGCTCGCGAGGCTGCTCGTCAGCAGACTGTTCTCCTTCAGAACAAGAACAACATTCTCCCTCTCAAGAAGGACAATAGGGACATCATGCTCATGGGACCTAACGCAGCAGACTCTATGATGCTCTGGGGTATCTATTACGGTCAGACGCCTCACACCGTGACTATCCAGGAAGGTATTGAGAACGCTGTTGGCAAGGTGCCTTTCTATAAAGGTAGCGAACTTACGGCAATGACTCTCGACCGCTCTTGCTTCTCTGCCGTAAAGACTATGGACGGACACCCTGGTATGGAAGCAAAGTATTGGAACAACGAGGAGATGGCAGGCGAACCTATTCTGACAAAGGTTTACACAAATCCGCTTTCTTTCGATGGTGGAGGTGATACTGCTTTTGAAGGTGGCGTGAACCTCTTCAACTTCTCTGCCACTTACAAGGGAAAACTCACTGCCGACAAGGACGCTGAGATTCTTCTTGACTACAAATATACAAACTCTCTCCGCATCATTGTAAATGGCGACACTCTTATGAATCGCTGGCGTGAAGACCGCTACAGCTATGGTTCAAGATCACTCAAGATGAAGAAGGGGCAGGAATACACTATCCAGCTTGACTACAAGAACGCCAACCAAGTGGCAGCTCTCAGCTTTAACCCTAAGGAGAAGTACGATGTCAGCATAGAAGATGCTGTTGCGGCAGCAAAGGATGTTGAGACTGTAATCTATGTTGGCGGTATCAGCCCTCTTTATGAGCGTGAGGAAACAAGCGTAACGACAGTCGGGTTCGACAAGGGTGACCGCACAAGCATAGAACTCCCACAGGTGCAGCGCGACATTCTCAAGGCTCTTCACAAGGCGGGCAAGAAGGTTATACTCGTGAACTGCTCTGGTTCTGCTGTTGCTCTCACACCAGAAACGGAATCTTGCGACGCTATTATCCAGGCTTGG
>JAZLKJ010000104.1:0-25742 GCA_045597565.1 Prevotella sp.
AATATTAGAAAAAGAAAGTCCAACGACAAAGCTAAGCGATGTCATTGGAATCATGTAGTTTAAGATTGAATATTATCGGTAGTTTCTATAAAAATCTTATGCTTCCTGCTGCTCAGAAACATAGTTGTGAAGCTGGTTAAGCATCTTTATTGTTGCCTTGATAGCAGCTTCAGTCTGGTCGGCATCAAGACCTCGTGTGCGGACGATTTTTCCACCTTCAAACTCCCAAGTGATGATAGTCTGAACAAGGGCATCTGTGCGACCGCCAGGAGGTATAGAAACTGTGTAGTTTGCAAGCCAAGGGAATTTCCTTCCGAGTTTATCTTTATAGATGTGTCGGATGCAACGGACGAAGGCGTCATACATACCGTCTCCAGAACGTTGTTCCTCGTAGATATTTCCTTCTATTTCAAGCTTTACTGCAGCTACAGGCTTCAGTCCGTAAGCTGTTGATACCATGTAACTTACGAGCTTCACTTTCTCTTCTGGTGTGTCATGCTTCAATACGTCACTTACGATGTAAGGAAGGTCTTCCTGAGTTACGATTTCCTTCTTATCGCCAAGTTCTGTTATTCGCTTTGTTACCTTAAGAGTCTGCTCCGGTGTTAGTTCAAGTCCAAGTTCCTCGAGGTTCTTCAGAATGTTTGCCTTACCGGAATTTTTTCCTAAAGCATATTCGCGTCTGCGACCGAAACGCTCAGGGTGAAGTGCGTTTATGTAAAGTCCGCCCTTATTGTCGCCATCTGCGTGAACGCCAGCTACTTGCGTAAAGACATTATCTCCGATAATAGGCTGGTTTGGAGCAATCGGAATACCAGAATAGCTTTCTACCATTCTTGATATCTCGTTGAGCTTCTCCTCATTGATGTGAGTGGCAACGCCAATCTGGTCTTTCAGAATAACCTGAATACTTGCCAAAGGAGCATTTCCGCAACGCTCGCCAAGTCCGTTCACTGTAACGTGAAGGCCTTTCACGCCAGCTGAAACTGCAGCATGAGAGTTTGCAACAGCAAGATCGTAGTCATTATGAGAATGGAAGTCAAAATGCTCAGATGGATAGCGTTTTACGATGTCTCCGATGTATTGCATAGTACGCAGCGGATCAAGAACGCCGAGCGTGTCAGGAAGCATAAATCGGGTGATGAGCTTAGTTGGCGTGAGCGTGTCAAGCATCTGATAGACATACTCTGGAGAGTCCTTCATTCCGTTGCTCCAATCTTCCAAATATAGATTAACGGTCAAGCCCTTAGACTTTGCGTAAGTTGCTTCGTCAATAATATTCTGAAAGTGCTCTTCAGGCGTTTTCTTAAGTTGGAGAGTACAATGTTTGAGCGAACCTTTGGAAAGAAGATTTATGACAGTTCCGCCGCAATCAGATATCCAATCGACCGACTTATGACCATCGCAGAAGCCAAGAACTTCTATGCTCTGCAAACGATTAATCTGCTTAGCATAACGGCACATCATGCTTACGGCATCTTTCTCGCCTTCGGAAACACGTGCAGAAGCAACTTCAAGGCGGTCAACATTAACGTCACGCAGAAGTTTTCGCGCCATCATGAGTTTCTCATGTGGCACGAAAGAAACGCCGCTTGTCTGTTCGCCGTCGCGGAGTGTTGAGTCAAGTATTTCTATGTATTTCATCAATATTACGAATTGCGAATGATGCTTTACGCATTATTTAGCCTCGTAAGCTTCTATCTTTTCCTTGTTTGAAAGGAGGAAGTCAATGTCGTCGTAAGCGTTTTCGAGACAGTACTTCTTGTAAGAGTTAATCTCAAACTTCTCGCTGTTGCCTGTAGTGAGGTTAGTAACCGTCTGGTTTGGAAGGTCAACCTTCACCTCTGCGTTTGGATTCTCCGCAACGGTAGCGAAGAGTTCCAGCTGGAATTCTTTGCTTACGATAACAGGAAGCACGAAGCAGTTGAGGAGGTTGTTGCGATGGATGTCAGCGAAAGAAGATGATATTACCACGCGAATGCCATAGCCAGCGATAGCCCATGCTGCATGTTCGCGAGAAGAACCTGAGCCCCAGTTGGCACCACCGATGATAATCTCACGATTGCCCTTAAAAGGAGTCTCGTTGAAAGGAGCCTGATTCATTACGAAGTCAGCAACAGGAGTACCGTCAGCTTTGTAACGGATGTCGTGCATAAAAGCATCGCCGTAGAACTTTGGGTCGCGAGTTGTGAAAGCCAGGAAGCGAGCAGGGATGATGTTATCTGTATTATTGTTGTCAATTGCGATAGGGAGACAAGTTGACTGAATGATGTTAAATTTTTCTGCCATTTTTCTGTAGTGTTAACCAACTATAATGGTTGGGAACGGTGGTTGATAGAGAGTTTATATTCTCAAATTAAAGCTTGCGAGGGTCTGTAATGACACCTGTGACAGCTGAAGCAGCCACAACGAGTGGTGAAGCAAGGATTGTGCGAGCACCTGGTCCCTGACGACCAACGAAGTTACGGTTGCTTGTAGAGATTGAGAGCTTGCCTGCAGGCACCTTGTCTGGGTTCATTGCGAGACATGCTGAGCATGAAGGGAGACGGAGTTCAAAACCTGCCTCTTCAAGAATCTTGTCGATACCTTCGTCAATAATCTGCTGACGAACAAGCCATGAACCAGGAACGAGCCATGCGACAACATTCTCTGCCTTCTTCTTGCCCTTCACTACAGAAGCGAATGCGCGGAAGTCTTCAATACGACCGTTTGTACAAGCGCCGAGGAAGCAGTAGTCAACAGGTGTGCCTTCAAGCTTCTGACCTGGCTCAAACTGCATGTAGTCGAGCATAGCGAGGAACTGCTCCTTCTCTGCTTCGCTCATACCGTCTTTTGTAGGGATGCACTCGTCGATAGCGATACCAGCACCTGGGTTTGTTCCGTAAGTGATGCGAGGAGCAATGTCAGCAGCGTTGTAAGTTACCTCCATGTCGAATACAGCATCGTCGTCGCTCTTGAGCTTTTTCCATTCCTCAACAGCCTTGTCCCAATCTTCTCCCTTAGGAGCATACTCGCGACCCTTGAGATACTCGAAAGTTGTCTCGTCAGGTGCGATGATACCTGCGCGGGAACCCATCTCGATAGAGAGATTAGAGAGTGTGAGACGACCTTCCATAGACATGTTGCGGATAGTAGAACCAGCATATTCCACTACATAACCAGTAGCACCGGAAGTAGTCATCTGTGCCATGATATAGAGTGCAACGTCCTTAGCAGTAACGCCTGGCTTGAGTTCACCTTCGATGTTAATGCGCATGCTCTTTGGCTTAGCCTGAAGAATACACTGAGAAGCGAGAACCTGAGCTACCTCAGAAGTACCGATACCCATAGCGAGAGCACCGACAGCACCGTGAGTAGAAGTGTGTGAGTCGCCGCAAACTATAGTCATGCCAGGGAGAGAGAGTGCCTTTTCTGGTCCTACAACGTGAATGATACCGTTGTCTTTAGTGCCCATAGTGAAATGCTTGATGCCAAACTCCTCGCAGTTAGCCTTGAGTGTTTCCACCTGCTTCTTGCCGATAGGGTCATTGATAACTTCTTGCTGGTCAGAAGGTGTATTGTGGTCAGGCATAGCGATAACGTGGTCAGGACGGAAAGCCTTGATGCCCTTATCGCGGAGTGTGTCAAATGCCTGTGGGGAAGTTACCTCATGAGCGTAGAGGCGATCGATATAAAGCTGAGTTGGGCCGTCTTCAACGTTCTGAACAACATGAGCGTCCCATATTTTATCAAATAAAGTTTTCATATTTACATTTTATTAATACAATCAATATAAGCCTCAACGGAAGCTGTTACGATGTCTGTGTTTGCGCCGAATCCGTAGAAAATCTTGTCGGCATGTTCCACCTGCATGTGAACCTTACACATGTCGTCTGACCCCTTAGAGATGGCCTGGATAGTGAATTCCTTGAGAGTCATTTCGCGCTTGATGATGCACTTGAGTGCCTTGATAGCTGCGTCAACAGGACCGTTACCAGAAGATGCTGCCTCGAAATGCTCGTTACCTACGAGAAGACCTATGCTTGCTACAGAGCGAACACCCTTACCAGTAGTTACCTGAAGGTAGTCGAGCTTAACGTTATGAGAAGCGGCACGGTCTGCGCCTGCGAGTACGAGGATATCATCGTCGGTAACTTCCTTCTTCTTGTCGGCAAGCACGAGGAATTCCTTGTAGAGCTGGTCTAGCTTTTCGCCTTCTACGTCAACGCCGTTCACAGAGAGACGATGCTTCAAAGCAGCGCGACCAGAACGAGCTGTAAGTACGATAGCGTTATCGTCAATACCAACATCCTTTGGATCCATTATTTCGTAAGTAGAAACATCCTTGAGCACGCCGTCCTGATGAATACCCGATGAGTGAGCAAAAGCGTTCTTACCAACGATAGCCTTGTTTGGCTGAACAGGCATGTTCATCAGAGAACTTACCATGCGTGAAGTAGGGTAGATCTTCGTAGTGTTGATGTTAGTCTCAATGCCAAGGTCTGGGTGAGTCTTGAAGATCATGGCTACTTCCTCGAGAGAAGTATTACCAGCACGCTCACCTATACCGTTAATGGTTACCTCTACCTGACGAGCACCACCAAGCACACCAGCTACGGTATTAGCAGTAGCCATACCAAGGTCGTTGTGGCAGTGAGTAGAGAGGATAGACTTACCTGCTGCGAAAGCATCAACATGCTCGTAGAGATAAGCAATCTTCTCTTGATACTCGTTTGGTACACGGAAACCAGTAGTGTCAGGGATGTTACAAACTGTAGCACCCGCCTTCGTAACAGCGTCAATTACGCGAGCGAGATACTCATTGTCTGTACGACCAGCATCTTCCGCGTAGAACTCCACGTCCTCAACATACTTCTTAGCATACTTTACAGCAGCTACTGCACGTTCAATAATTTCCTCACGTGTAGAGTTGAACTTGAACTTGATGTGAGAGTCGCTGGTGCCAATACCTGTGTGAATACGCTTGTGCTTAGCGTATTTCAAGGCATCAGCTGCGCAGTCAATATCCTTCTCTACGGCACGTGTAAGAGCACAGATTGTTGGCCATGTTACAGCCTTTGAGATTTCGATTACAGAGTTGAAATCTCCTGGGCTTGAGATAGGGAAACCTGCTTCAATGACGTCAACTCCCAACTGTTCGAGCTGCTTTGCCACCTGAATCTTCTCAATCGTGTTGAGCTGGCATCCAGGCACCTGCTCGCCGTCGCGGAGCGTAGTGTCGAAAATAAAAAGTTTATCAGCCATATTTAGTTTTTGTTTTTTCTATATTTAGCCACACCTTATATTATATATGAAGGAGTCCGGCAGATTAATGTTACATTCCAATCATCGGATCTTTGAATGTAAAGTCCTGCTCGGATATGGTCTTGATGACAAAATTCTTTTTCTTCTGCGCCTTGTTAAGCATTTTAATGAAAACCTTGTTCAACTTAACCTTGTTACGGTTGAATATTACGGCGCATGTTGCATGTTCTACTCCAATGGAAGTCATGTAGTCCTTCAGCTGATTAGAATATTCAGCTCGTTTTGATAGAAATCCCGTTTTCTTGTCAACTCTTGCAACCGGAAGTTTCATGATTTCCGTTACGTAGATTACAGAGTCCTTCAGTGAGGTGGCATATCCGTATGCCTGCATGTCGGCAACGATCAGTTCGTTGTTGCTCTGGGCATGCATCTGGATGTTAGAGTAAGCAAAGAAAGCTATGAGTAGAAGTAGATGTTTCATTATTTTTATATGTGTTTCCTTTAATATTGGCGAATTATTTTGCGCAGTTTTCTGAGCGCCTTGTTGCGTATCTGGCGTACACGTTCGCGCTTCAGTCCCATCTCGTCGGCACACTCTTGCATGGTCATTGCCGCACAGTTTATTCCGTATAGGGCAGAAATGACGGTAAGCTCCCTTGAATCAAGCATGGCAATGCTGTCCAAAAGAGCTTCTTTTACCTCCTGCGTAAGAACGAGTTCATCCGTAGCGGGGTCTCCGCTACGGATAAAGTCATCTTGTCGTATATCGTTTAAGTATTTCATTCTTGAGTTTTACTGAGCCAGTTCGATAGCGAAGTAGCCGCGCTTTCCTGTAGGGAAGATACCCTTAAGATAAATCACAGGCTCTTTGCTTGTCGATGCTGACTTAACTGCTTTCTGGAGATTCTCCTCGCTTGCTATCTTGCTGTCGTTAGCGCTAAGGATGATGAAGCCTGCCGGTACACCAGCGTCCTTCATTGAACCGTTGTCAACCTTAGTCACCTTAAGGCCGTAAGACAGTTCGAGTTCTTCCTTCTCTGTAGCGTTGATAGGGCGGAATGTTGCGCCGAGAATGTCAAGTTCAGCATTCTTCACAACCTTAGTGTTGCCTTGAGCGTTGCGGAGAGTAACCTCCTTCTGTATAGTCTTCTTGCCACGCATGAAAGTGATAGTCACCTTATCGCCTGGACGCTTAGTAGCGAGAGCCTCCTGAAGTTCGCTCATCTTCTTAACAGACTTGCCGTCAATCTTTGTGATGATGTCGTCCTTCTCAATGCCAGCCTGAGCAGCAGCGCCATTCTCCAGAACCTCTTCTACGTGGATACCTTCCATTGTAGCTACCTCAACTTCCTTGCCTTGAGCCTTCATTGAATCATACCATTTATTGACGTCGTTGCCTGAGATGCCGATGACAGCGCGCTGAACAGTGCCATACTGCTTGAGATCGTCAACAACCTTATTCATGATAGAAGTAGGGATTGCAAAACCATAGCCAGAGTAACTACCTGTCTGAGAGTAGAGCATAGCGTTAATACCAACAAGTTCGCCCTGTGTGTTTACGAGAGCACCACCAGAGTTACCAGCGTTGATGGCAGCGTCAGTCTGAATGAACGATTCAACACCGTTAGCACCAAGCGAACGAGCCTTAGCGCTTACTATTCCTGCTGTCACGGTGTTGTTCAATCCGAGAGGGTTACCAACAGCGAGCACCCATTCGCCGACCTTTAACTTGTCAGAATCAGCAATCTTGATAGCAGGAAGATTCTTTGCGTTGATCTTGATGAGAGCGAGGTCTGTTGATTCGTCGCATCCGATAATCTTAGCAGAATATTCCTTATTGTCGTTCATTGTTACGGTGAGTTCGTCTGCACCAGCAACAACATGGTTGTTTGTTACAATATATCCGTCAGCACTGATGATGACACCAGAGCCAGCACCTTCTTTTTTAGGAGTCTGCACCTGACGTTTCTGTTTGCCGCCGTTGCCCTGTCCGCGACCGAAGAAGCCGCCAAACGGATCAAAGAAGTCAGCAAACGGATCGCTTTCTACCTCTACGGTCTGGATTTTAGAATTCTGTAGGAAGTGGATGTAAACCACAGATGGGAGAGCTTTTTCTGCAGCATAAGTTAAATCTACTGCGTTTCCTGGAGCAGCTGCGTTGTTCTGTGCAACGTCTGCCGAGCTGTGTGTTGCAGCACAAGTGTTTGTGAAGTTAAGTGCTAGACTGATAGCAGCTATTGCTGTTGCTAAGAAAGAGAAAAGATTTGCTTTTTTCATATTTTATTAGTTTTAAGATGTTGCAAAGTTATGGAGTTTTGCTTAATCTTGCAAATTATTGCCCCAAACTTTAACAACAATTTAGAACCTTTAAAACCTATTTAAGTTTTTCCTGTCTGTTTGTTAAAGAGTTTTAATAATAGATGAAAACGTTGCGAGATATAAGCCGGGTTATGTTGTTTCATTCCGTCATTTATCTAAGCGTTCTACCCTCCAACGCGCCTTGCGGACTTCGGGCAGGCAACCCTAACATGTCGTTGGTATACGCGAACTTGCAGCCTCCAGATAGCACAGCCAGCGATGTTGCCATCGTTGCTGGTGAGCTCTTGCCTCACCTTCTCACCCTTACTGCCCGTCTTACAGAGGGAGCGGTTATTTTCTTCTGCGTCTCCTGATGTTGCCACCAGCGCTTCTTTCAAGCATGGAGTGCCTTATGCTGCCCGGACTTTCCTCTGGACCTTAAGCGATGGGCTCAAGACCTATCACCAAAGTCATCCAGCGACAGAACTCTCGCAGCGCTTTCAAGATGCAAAGTTACGCATTTTTTTTCGATATTTCCACATTTGTCCCGAATCCTTTTTGCCTTATTTGCATTTTCTTTGCATTAAGTCAATAAATTCCAAGAAAGAGAATTTTAAAGAAGCATATTTCTCAGATATTTTGTAATTTTGGCGCTCTAAAACGATTATGAATATGAACAACATAGTAAAAACATTCCTATTGGGAACGGCAGCAGTTGCCTTTGCTGCGTGTAACAACAAGACTTTCACTGTAGAAGGTGAAATAGCAAATGCTCAGGATTCTGTTCTCTATTTTGAGAACGTTTCGCTTGAAGGACCTCAGGTTGTGGATAGCGTGAAGTTGGCACAAGACGGAAAATTCTCCTTCAAGGAAGATGCAACTGATGCGCCTGAGTTTTACCGCTTGCGCATAGCGGATCAAATAATCAATGTTTCCATAGATTCAACAGAGACTGTTACCGTAAAGGGAAAGTATCCTTCCATGGCTACAACTTATACCGTTGAGGGGTCGGAGCAATGTAAGATAATTCAGGAACTCGCCTACAAGCAGATAGCCCTCCAGCAACAGGCCATTGCTATCCAGAACTCTCCTGAGATCTCTTACCAAAAAGGAGCAGATTCCATACAAGTGCTTATCAACAAGTATCGTGAGGATTTGAAGAACGACTACATCTACAAGCATCCTGATTATTCTTCTTCATATTTCGCTTTGTTTCAGGCAATTGGCGGTCAGCTTGTCTTCAATCCAAGAGGAAATGAGGAGAACATCAAGGTCTTTGCGGCTGTAGCTACAAGTTGGGACATGAAGTATCCAGAATCGCTCCGTGGACAGAATCTTCACAATATTGCCATTGAGGGAATGAAGAATGTGCGTTATGTACAAAGCAAGCGCGCAAATGCCGTAAGTGCACTTGAACAAGCTGAAGAGTCGAATCTTATAGATATTTCGCTTACCGACAATCGTGGACAAGTTAGAAATCTCAAGAGCCTAAAGGGCAAGGTTGTGCTTCTTGATTTCCATGTTTTCGCATCAGAAGGTTCTACACAGCGTATTATGCAGATGCGCGAGATCTACAATAAGTACAGTGCTCAGGGGCTTGAAATATATCAAATATCCCTAGATCCGGATGTTCACTTCTGGAAGACTCAGACGGAAGCTCTTCCTTGGATTTCCGTAAACGATCCTGACGGTCTTGAGAGTCGCAATCTTCTTCTCTATAATATTCAGAACATACCGACATTCTTCCTTATCAACAAGAACAACGAGCTTGTCAAGCGTGATGCCCAAATCAAGGATCTCGATGCAGAGATAAAGTCTTTGCTGTAAGAATAAAGGATTAAATGTCATTATTAATAGTGCGAGAATTTTTGAGTTGCCAGGTTACTTCTGGAAAGGCTCAGAAATTCTCGCGCTATATTATTTGTCGTAATTATAGAAATAAGCTATTGTTATTATTCGACATCCTTTGATATTGTGATAGTTTCAAAGGCTTTTTGCTTCAGAAAATGCATTTTTTGAGGCGTTTCAAAGGGCGTTTTTGTTCGCTTCCCTATGGCTTATTGCTCGTTTCCCTATGGCTGGTTGTTTATATGCCTAAGGTTTTTCAGTTTTCTGTCTTAGACATGTCGTGAACATGATATTTTACGAGAAAAAGGTTCATTAATTTATTGGAAATCATTTATAAGAAAAACTCTATTTGATTTTATCTAATTATTAACTATTATCAACCAAGATATATCTTTACAGAATAGGGAACTGCATAGTAATACAATGGAGGGAGCCATGTTGTTTTACGAGAACACGACAGTCAATACCAATAATCTCGCGGTCAGGAAAGGCTGTTTGTAGGGCAGTCATGGCTTCCTCGTCTTTCTCAGGCTGACCATATGTAGGCATGAGGACAGCGTCATTAATGATTAGGAAGTTGGCATAGGTGGCAGGAAGTATATCGCCCTCAAAAACTACCGGCTCTGGCATAGGCAACTGAATAAGGCGGTATGGCTTGCCCTCTCGTGTGCGGAAAGCTTCCAGCTGCCCCTTCATGCTCTTCAATCCCCATGATTGAGATGTGCGGTCACTGTCTTCGTAGATATAGACGATAGTGTCGTCGGGAGCGAATCGTGCCAGTGTGTCGATGTGGGAGTCGGTATCATCACCCGTAAGTCCTACGTCCCTCAGCCAAAGCACTCTTTCTGTTCCGAATTTTTCTTTGAATATATCCTCAAACTCTTCTTTTGTATTGAAGTTATTTCTGTTTTGAGCAAGTAAACAATCTTCCGTTGTTAGGATAGTTCCTTTGCCATCGCTTTCTACAGAACCGCCTTCAAGCACAATTTTCTGGCAGTCTTTGTAGTCGGCATTAAGGAAATAATCGCAGAAAAGGTTCTTGATGCCATTTTCTTCTGCTTCCTTGGCAGAACTGATTATCTGAGAGTTAATCTGGTTGTCGTTGTTTGCCGCAAATTTCAATCCCCAGCCGTTGAACTGAAAGTCGTTCAAGCAGAGACGTCCTTCATCATTGCGAGTTGTGATAAAGCCATGGTCGCGAGCCCACGTGTCGTTTATGTCGCCACGGAAGATGAAGAGTGGTTCGCGCTTGCTTATTTCGTCGGCAATTCGGTTGTAGCATTCTATTGCCTCGTCAAGATAAGGCTTCCAGTCTGTTTCTGCAGTTGGCCATGTAAGCTGTACGAAAGCCTGTTCTGACCATTCAGGAGGAAAGTTCATGTTTATTTTTTATTTGAATATAATGCGTAAAGCCGAAGTGTCCTTTCGAGACACCTCGGCTTGTTTTAAGCTATGTTGATTAGAATGTGTTTCGTGGATTATACGATACCCTGAGCCATCATAGCCTTAGCAACCTTCATGAAGCCGGCAACGTTAGCACCCTTCACGTAGTTTACATAGCCATCTTCCTCAGTACCGTACTTCACGCAGTTCTCGTGGATGTTCTCCATGATCCAGAGGAGCTTAGCGTCAACCTCTTCTGAAGTCCAGTTGAGACGCTGTGAATTCTGAGCCATTTCAAGACCTGATACAGATACACCACCTGCGTTAGAAGCCTTACCTGGAGAGTAGAGGATCTTAGCGTCCTGGAATACCTTGATAGCCTCTGGAGTAGTAGGCATGTTGGCACCTTCAGCTACAGCGATTACGCCGTTAGCAACAAGAGCCTTAGCAGCCTCTTCGTTAAGCTCGTTCTGAGTAGCACATGGGAGAGCGATGTCTGCCTTCTCAAACCAAGGCTTAGCACCTTCTACGTACTTAGCGTTTGGATACTGCTCAACATATTCCTTGATACGTCCACGGTAAACGTTCTTGAGTTCCATGATGAAGTCGAGCTTAGCGCGATCGATGCCTTCTGGATCGTAGATGTAACCGTCTGAGTCAGACATTGTCATTGGAGTACCACCGAGCTGGAGAACCTTCTCTGCAGCGTACTGAGCAACGTTACCAGCACCAGAGATGAGAACCTTCTTGCCTGCAACTGAATCGTTCTTTGTGTTAAGCATAGCGCGGAGGAAGTAAACTGTACCGTAACCTGTAGCTTCAGGACGGATGAGTGAACCACCGAACTCAAGACCCTTACCAGTAAGTACGCCTTCGAACTGACGAGTGTACTTCTTGTAAGCACCGAACATGTAGCCTACCTCACGGCCACCTACACCGATGTCACCAGCAGGAACATCGCAGTCAGCACCGATGTGACGATAGAGCTCGAGCATGAATGCCTGACAGAAACGCATAACCTCAGCGTTAGACTTGCCACGTGGAGAGAAGTCTGAACCACCCTTAGCACCACCCATAGCGAGTGTAGTGAGTGAGTTCTTGAAAGTCTGCTCGAAAGCAAGGAACTTAAGGATAGAAAGGTTTACTGACTTATGGAAACGGATACCTCCCTTGTAAGGGCCGATAGCGTTATTGTGCTGGATACGGTAACCCATGTTGTTCTGGATCTGACCCTTGTCGTCCATCCAAGAAACACGGAACTGATATACGCGATCTGGAATGCAGAGACGCTCAATGAGGTTTACGGCATCAAACTCAGGGTGCTTGTTGTACTCCTCCTCGATAGTGCCGAGAACTTCTTCTACTGCCTGGATGTACTCAGGCTCATTTGGGAATCTCTGCTTGAGATTCTCAAGAACTTTCTGTGCGTTCATTCTTTTATTAGTTTTAGTTTGTTGGTTATTGTATTTTTTATTTTATCTGTGTTGGTAGAGTCTTTCTTTGTTTTCGCAAACAATTTGACATTAGATTGGTTGTTTTAGCTTTCTTTTTGTCGCTATTTTTCGTTTGCGACTGCAAAATTAGTAACTTTTCGGGAGAAAATATAACAAAACGTTAGTTTTTTCTTAATTTCGCTTACTTTTTGTCATACATCAACAACGAGACGAATTGTAATGTCTGTATAGCAGCCCTTGCAAGCAAAAAAGCAACAAAAGCGAGCCATAGTCCGTGGTTGTGCAAGGAAGTACTTAGGGCATAATATAATGTATAGAAAACAAGGCTTGCTAAGGCGCACGAAATGAGCATCTGTCGCGTTAGGGTCATTCCGATGAACACTCCGTCCCAGATGAAAGCCGCCATTCCGACGAACGGTATCATGACAATCCATGCCTGAAATTCCGCAGCAGCCGTTACAACCGATTGTTCATCGGTAAGTATGGAAAGAAATGGAGAGTAGCCAAAGATGAAGCTAAGAGTGAAGACTGTGGCAACACAGTTGCCGCAAACGAAGAGCGATTTGACGGTTGAGGTCAACGAACTTCTGTCGCCTGCTCCGTAGTATTTTCCGCATAATGCTTCACCAGCATATGCGAAGCCGTCCATGAAATAAGAGTAGATTAGCCATGTCTGCATCATCAGACTGTTTACTGCCAAAATGTCTGTGCCCTGTCTGCTACCTGCCGATGTAAAGAAGAACATGACCGACATGAGGAACAAGGTACGGAAGAATATGTTTGTGTTTACCGAGAAGAAGCGTTTGAGTTCGGACGAACGTAATAGTTTTCCCTTGGCGGAGTGGAGAGTGACTATTGTTTTTTCCTCGTAACGACTTTTGATCATACGACGATAATAGTATGTTCCGAGTATGACGGCAAACCATTGGGAGAGCATCGTACCGAGGGCTACGCCTTCTATCTTGAGCCCAAAGATGTAAACGAAGGTTAGGCTGAGCAAGATGTTGAGAATGTTCTGTGATATGGCTATGATCATCGGCTTTCTCGTGTTCTGCATTCCGATAAACCAGCCTGTTAGAGCGAACTGTATCAGAACGGCGGGCGCAGAAACTATACATATGTAATAATATGTGGTGACAAGTGGAACTACCTGCTCTTCGGGCGCCATCAAGTAGAGGCTGAGCTGAAGGATAGGGTAGCAGAACAGGATGAGCAGAAGGCTGATAAGAAGTCCAATGATGACTGAGCGACGGAATATTATGTCGGTATTGCCCTTCTTGCCAAGTTCCTGTGCTGTTATGCCACTCGTTCCCATCCTCAGGAAACCGAAGAGCCAGTATATTGAGTTGAATATCATGGAACCGACGGCTATGGCACCTATGTAGTTAGCAGAACCGAGATGACCAACTATTGCCATGTCAATAATTCCGAGTATCGGTACAGTGACATTACTTACGATTGCTGGCAAAGCGAGTTTTTGTATGTTGTAAAATTGTTCCGTCATATACTATTTTTGCAAATATTGTATCAGATTGTCGGTTTTTAGAAAATAATTAAAAAAATTATGGGGAAATATTTGTTTGTTACGAATTAATTGACTAACTTTGCATCCTAGAAGAATGAATTATTGTGAATAAAAAACATGGTTCAGATTCTTTCAAGTAGAAATTTTACATAATTGTTAATTTGTTATACCGTTTTTATAACGGTTGATTGTTGTTGTGTGTGTAACGGGACTCGTGAGAGCCCCGTTATTCTATTTATTCCCTTAATCTTGGTAGTAGATTTTCTTTACGCGTGGACTAACGGACGTAAGTATCTCGTAAGGAATAGTGTTGAGAGCATCGGAGAGAACTGTAACAGGCAGATTGGAGCCAAAGATTTCTACGTTGTCGCCTTCCTGACAATCGATGTCCGTAACGTCAATCATGGTAACGTCCATACAGATATTGCCCACATAAGGTGCTTTCATTCCATTCACAAGGCAGAAGCAGTTGCCACAACCGAGATGGCGGTTCATCCCGTCAGCATACCCGATAGGGATAGCGGCTATGCGAGAGTCGCGCTTAAGAACTCCGCGCTTGCTGTAGCCGACGGTATCTTCCTTGCTGACGTTGCGAATCTGGAGTATGGTTGTCTTGAGTGTTGATACATTATTAATAATAGTGTTGTCGCGATTGTTTACTCCGTATAAGCCTATACCAAGTCGGCACATGTCCATCTGTCTGTCATGGAAATGAAGTATGCCGGCAGAATTGTCTATGTGACGGAGAATATGGTGAGGGAAGGCTGCTTGGAGTATGCTACTGCCATGCTCGAACTTGAAGAACTGTTCGGCAGAGAAATCGTCAAAGCAGTCTTCGTCGGCTCCTACAAAATGAGAGAATACGGAGCGAGGTGTGATGGCACGTTGCGATTTCAGGATCTTCACAAGCTGCTCAACTTCCGTTTCCGGATTGAAGCCAAGTCGATGCATGCCAGTATCGAGCTTTATGTGTACAGGATAGTCGGTAATGCCCTGCTGTTGAGCGGCTTTGATGAGGGCGTAGAGAAGTCGGAAATTGTAAACCTCTGGTTCAAGCTTATAGTCGAACATTGTTTTGAAGGCTGTCATTTCCGGGTTCATTATCATGATATTCGTTGTGATGCCAGCTTTGCGGAGTTCCACGCCTTCATCGGCAACGGCTACTGCAAGATAATCTATCTGTTGGTCTTGTAGCACTTTTGAAACCTCAACGGCACCAGTACCGTAAGCGTCTGCCTTGACCATGGCAACGAGCTTTGTTTGAGGCTGCATGTGAGAGCGGTAATAGTTGAGATTGTCCACGATGGCATTGAGGTTCACTTCGAGAATCGTCTCATGCACCTTCAGTTCAAGAGCATCGGAAATTCGGTCAAAATGATAGCTGCGAGCTCCCTTTATAAGCACAATATCGTTGGCAAGAGAACGGAAAAGTTCGCTTTCCATGAACTCTTTTGTGGTTAGGAAGAAGTGCTTATCCTTCACTTCTATAAGTTCTTGGTTATCGGATATTGCTTCTCCAATACCTATTATGCAATCTACGCCACGAATGTTAGCCAGTCGGGATACTTCCGTATAGAGTTCTTTCGACTCCATGCCTGTCTGAAGAATGTCGCTAAGAATAAGTACCTTTCTGCGGTCGGTAGCATCCTTTCTTCTTGCCATGAATGTTAGGGCAATATCGAGAGAGACTACATCTGAGTTGTAGGAATCGTTAATGAGCGTGAGGCTACGTTTGCCTTCCTTTACTTCCATACGAAGAGCAACAGGATCTAAGGAAGCGAAAGCGGCACCAACTCCCACTTCGGCTCCACTTGAACATGGTGAGAGAGGATTAGATTGGGATATTTCTTTTAGCGCAGCATAACAGATGCAAGCGTTATCTATGGATGCCTGATCGTCAAAAGGAATGGTGAAGTTCTTGGCATCTTTGCGTGACCAAAAGATAATCTTACTTTTCAGTTTAGCTTTTTGGAGATATGGCTTTGCCTCCTCTGGACAGATAATGGTCTTTGCCTCCTTGAAGAGTTGGAGTTTTTCGAGCACTTTTTGTTCTACTGACTCAAAGTTCTCCTGATGAGCAGTTCCGATATTGGTAAGAATGCCGATGGTTGGCTGTATGATATCGCGTAGATATTTCATCTCGTTAGGTTGTGAAATACCAGCTTCAAGAATAGCGATGTCAGTTTTCTTATCAATTCGCCAGACAGAAAGCGGTACGCCTATCTGCGAATTGTAGCTGCGAGGAGAGCGAGTAACTGTATAATTTTGTGAGAGAATCTGGAAGAGCCACTCCTTAACAATCGTTTTTCCGTTGCTTCCCGTAATTCCTATGACAGGAATCTGGAACTCGTCGCGATGGCGTTCGGCAAGTCTTTGGAGAGCCTTTAGCGAATCTGGAACGCGGAGGAAATTTGCTTTTGGATAGTTTGCATGGAAATCGGTAGGAAGTGTTTCTACCACGAAGTTGCGAACTCCCTTAGCGTATAGTTGAGGGATGTATTTGTGTCCGTCGTTACGCTGCGTATGAATGGCAAAGAATAACGTTGACTCAGGAAAGGCAAGGCTGCGACTGTCGGTAAGAAGCCAGCCTATGGAAGCACTCTCTGTACCGAAGCGATGTGCTCCGATGAGTGTTGTTATTTTCTCAATAGAATAGATCATTGTAGGATTATGCTATTTTGTTCTGCCCCATTTGCGGTTGAAACTGCTCAGCTTGTTTTGCGCATTCACAAGGAAAAGCTTGTACTCCGTAGAGTCGGGGTTAAAAGGTTTATGGTTTAGTGCCTGCTTTATTGGTTGATATTCTTCGTAATAGCTTTTTGCTGAGCCGGAGAAGTAAGTGTCGCGAAAACGCTCAAAGATGTAACCGATAGCTTGGTCGGAAGGGTGAATCATATCGGCGGCATAGAAGCGATAGTCGCGAAGTTCGTCAAGAACAATCTCATATGCAGGGAAGTAGGTTAATGCGGAATTCTGAATGCAGGATGCAGAATCTTTTTCTTGCAACAGATTGTCTATTGCGAGCAGGAGTGTAGCTTTGGAAAGTTGACTCTCATGATAGCCGTACTTCTTGTAGCGAATTGGAGATACAGTAAAAATTGTCAACTTCGTCTTGGAAAGAAACGGATGACTAACAATCCTCTGCAAGGCTTTAGTGCATTCTCTAAGCGAGAGTATCTCTTCCTGGAAAAGCTTCTGTGGTCTCTTCTGGCAGTTGTCAACAATCTCACCGGTTGCAATCTCGCGATAGACATGGTTTGTTCCGAGCGTGAAAAGAGCAACGGTAGGAGAGTGCTCTTTGCAGTCTTCCGCCTGTACCAGTTTATCTAATGTGTGGCAGATGCTGATTGGATTGTACATGACGCCAAAAGGATTGACGGATGTCATGAAGGTATTTTCGGTGAATCGTTGTCCTATGTTATCGGCAAAGCATGAGCCGACAAAAAGAAACCTGTCGTTGGCCTCTATCTTTACAGGAGATTCTGCGATTGATACTGGAGTGTTGAGTTGCATATTTTAGCTACGGCTTACTGCTAGACCTGTGTTTGAGAGATTCATTTCCACTACACGGGCACGGGAGTTCGGCGCATTGTTCTGAAGAATATGACGTATGCGAGCTGCTGCCTCCGCATCCTTTGCCATCATATACAGATAACCGCCGCCACCAGCACCTGGCAGTTTGTAGCCAACACAGAGGTCGTCTATGAGCTCGGTAATCAGCTGTACTTGAGGAGGATTAGTTCCTGCGTCTATGACTTGATTCTGAGCCCATGTTTTGCGAATGAGCTTTCCTACGCGGTCGTAATCAACGCATTGGATGGCTTCGTACATGTCATGGGCATGTTGCTTCATCTGTCGCAAAATGGCGAATTCGTTTCCTTGGTTGAGGAACATACGTCGAACAATCTCACCAAGAATATTCTTCGCTGTGCGCGTGATACCTGTATAGTACAACAGGTGGCAAGGTTTGTATTCAGGATTCGTGAATACGTCGGTAGGTAGCCAAAGAGTCTTTGGCGACTGATTGAAGCCGCGCTCCGTGGTAAGTAGTTTTACGCCAGGAAGGATACCGCCATACTGGTCTTGCCAACCGCCACCGGAAGTGAGCAGTTGCTCAAGGATGAGCGTGCGAATGCCAATTTCGTTCTTGTCCCAATGAAGTCCGCAGAAATCGTTCAAAGCGCCAAGAACGGTTGCCGCAAGCATGCTGCTCGTACCAAGTCCGCTACCGGCAGGAATGGCAGAAAGCATCGTTACCTCTATGCCGCAACCGAAGACTTCAAGTTGCTGACGCAGAGAAGCGTACTGCTCGTTACAATATTGCGGTAGGAAACCAGCCAAAGCGAGAGCTGACTTCGGAATGGAGAATGGCGAAGCGAGTTTGTTATACTGTGAAAGTTCCTCGTAAGTCTCAACACGCTCTTCTGCTCCGAGGTCTATGCTTCGTATAATGATTATCGGCTCCTTACATGGCTTGACGTATGTCTGCAAAGGTTGCTGACCGTTCAACTCTATGGCCATGTTCACAACTGTTCCCCCCTCCATGAGACAGTAAGGAGGGGTATCAGTCCAACCACCTGCAAGGTCTATGCGGACAGGCGAACGTCCCCATACAATCTGATCGCTGTACGTGGAAAGCTTAGGCGAAACAGTTTCTACATGAAGACTTTCCTGACGAAGGAGGGCGAACGCCTTATTCTCTTCTTTCTTGAAGTCCTCGCCCCTGTTCTTCTGAATCTGGGAACGGAACATGGCATCGTGAATACGAGTTAGTAACGGAGCTTTTTCCGAGATGTTTTTGGGAGTAGGGATGTTGTTCTCAACAAACTCTTTTGCTGCATCTTCAAGGTCTATCTGATAGAAGACGGAATGCTCGTAGTTTTCTGCTACAGCCGACCAGTTTTCTTTGCGGAAATGCTTACGCTGATTATTCAGGCGAAGAAGGTTTGCTTCGTTGGAAATCTGCTCGGAAGAGAGGAGTCGGAAATCACCTTTAAGTTCTTCGGCTATTGCAGGAAGAAGTGTGTCAATATAATTACTCTTTTCTCTATCGTGAGAAATGTTTGCATTGTAATTTTCGTTTATCCTCTCAAGCATGAACTTCAAAACCTTGCCAGTTTCTTCCACGCTTTTACACACAGGGAACATAGGGGTACTCTGAAACTTGCCCGCAAACTTGTCATTGAAACCGTAAGGACGAACTACGAATTCAGTTTCTCCAACAGGCACGATATCAACACATTGACCTGGCTGCAAGTTTACCTCCCAATCGTTTTCAGGCACTCCTGTAACGATGTTCTCCTTGGTAAGCGTCCATTTGTTATTTATGTGAGAATTTTCTATCCAGATGTTCAAGTTCTCGGAAGTAAACTTATACTCGTTTCTAGAATTCTGATGGAAAATGGAAGGGTGTGGCTTACGTGAGTTATGGAGAATCTCCTCTTGATTGTTCGTAATATTCTGAACCTCAAGAGTAGAGGAAATAATCTCGTGTGAAGTGCCGTAATGATAAAACTCTCCACCAAGAAGAGGAAGTATAGCAACGGTCAGATCCTCAAGATCTTTGTCTGCAGCTGTCGGGTTTGTGCCTAGGGCAGTTCCAAACTCAGAGTACAGGTCATACTCTACAACCTCGCCATTTTTCTTTGATTTCTTGCACAACTTCGCAACCGCACGGTCGGAAAGTAGCCAGATACCTATATCGGTAAGGTAGTAATGATCAGTGAGAAGTTCGCTAAGCGTTTGTACCGAAGGCTTCTGCAACATGCACTTCAGCACGTTTGGTGTCTCCCTGTTCATGACAAACACTCCGTGGTCCTTGGCTATGTCGGCAGAGAGCCATAGTCCATAGCACACGATGTCAACATCAGGAATCTGCTGTAGTGGTTTTGTGGCACGAATAAGCACGTCTCCAGAAACAATCATTGTCTTTAGATTGTCTGGTGCTTGACTCATAATCTGCTCATAAAGAGGCAATTGAAGATCAAGGAGTATTTGGGAGAATTTCTGTCCTCTTTCCCATCTGAACACTGGAATAGGCGTGAGGATTTTGCCCGACGGAGCGTAAGCTGGCAGTCGGCGCGATTGGCCACCAGCATGAAGGAGAATCTTTTTTTCTGTAGGTTCCCAACCGGTTTGTTTATAGCAATTCTCGAGAAGCCATGTTGTACCGCCGCCTGATCCCAGTTTCTTTCCTATAGGATCGTTTGTGCAGTACCATTCATCACGGGATTTATTTGCTATTTCATGAAAACTATTTACCAGATTTGGAGGTAAAGATAATAGTTTTTTCATTGAATTGTTTCTTATTTTATAGCATCTTGAAGCGCTTGAGATAATTGGTCTGGGCAAGATGTAGGCTTCATTCCACACTTGATGCCCTTGAGTCTTTCTATGACATTTTCTGCCTTCATGCCTTTAACTAGGGCAGAAATACCACTCGTGTTGCCCATACAACCGCCAATAAAAACGCAGTTCTGAACAACGTTATTCTCATCGATATCAATTATAATTTGGCGAGCGCATGTGCCAAATGTGTTATATACAATCTGTTTCATTTTTATTTTGTTTAGAATTAAAGGGTTACTATTATTGGATTATGCTTTATTGCTGGCAGAATTTTGTCGGTTAAATCCTTTGTTTTCATCCTTAGGCTTGAGGTGTTCTTGCAAGGATGACAACCTACATAATTGCTGTTCAGCACATCTTTGTCTATTAGTAGCTGGACTGCATTTTCTCTATCGTTCATCAACCCCATTACAGATACGGAGCCCGGCATTACGTCAAGATATTTCTGCATAGCCTCTCCATCGGCAAATGAAAGTCTTGCGGAATTTATCTGCTGCGAAAGATCTTTTGTGAGGAACTTCTTGTCGCCTGGTATCATGAGCAGATAGAACTTTGTTTTTTGACGATTGCAGAGGAAGAGATTCTTGCAGATGATTGCGTGTTTTGCTTTGTCATCTGAATGATTTTTCTTGAAGCCCTCAAGTGTAGTACGCTCAAAAGCTGCGTCAATCTCTACACATACTTCCATAGTCATAGCTGGCTCATGGTCAAGACGCTCATATTCTATATTGAGGCTATCAAGCAAATCGTAAACTAGAACTTCTCTTGGTTCGCGATCGGCTATGTTTTTTGGTCGTCCTTTATATATCGTTAGCATGAAATTTACATTACTTTTACAAGTTCAATATCAAATATTAGCGTAGAATTTCCTGGTATTCCATGCGTTCCACGTTTGCCATAACCAAGTTCAGTAGGAACATAGATTTGCCATTTGTCACCTTCTTTCATCTGTGGAATCGCAATCTGCCAAGCAATAATTAAATCCGTAAGACGGAAAGCGTCAGGATAACCTTGCCGAGTGTTGTCATCAAACACCTTGCCATCTATAAGGGATCCTTTATAATAAACGGAAACAACGCTTCGTGGTTGCGCTTGCTTACCATTTCCCTCATTTAAGACTTTGTATAGAATTCCTTTTGGTAGTTGTTTAATGCCTTCTTCGTTCAAAAGGTTTTCCATGAAGGTTTCGTTTTCTATTCTATATTTTTCCTTGCTGTTTTTTGCCATCTTTCTTTGGTCTATTATTTTTTGAAACCTGCGTATTATGTTCATGATTTAATACATTTATCTGCGATTCTCAATTAGACTTATTATTTATCGCCTTTATTCTCCTTACCAAACTCAGGATCAATCTTTACAAGTGCAGAAACGAGGAAAGTTATTGCGCAGAGAGCCATTACTATGACAAAGAAGTTCTGGTAGCCGATGTTTTCTTGTAGCCAACCAGAGAACAAACCAGGAATCATCATAGAAAGTGCCATAAAGGCTGTACATAGAGCATAATGTGAAGTCTTATGTTCACCACGACTATAGTAGATGAGGTACATCATATAGGCCGTAAAACCGAAACCGTAACCGAATTGCTCAATAGCTATACAAGCGTTTATGAGCAGGAAATTCTCGGGTAAAGCCATACTCAAGTAGATGTAAACAGCATCAGGAATTGTGATGGCAAAAACCATCGGCCAAAGCCATTTCTTCAATCCGTCACGACTAACCAATATGCCACCAATAATACCGCCAAGTGTGAGACCTATAACTCCAACAGTACCTTGTACGAAACCTATTTCCTGTGGAGAGAGACCAAGACCGCCAGCACTTTGAGGTTCTATGAGAAATAGTGGAGTAATCTTTACGAGAAGTCCTTCTGGCATACGGTAAAGTAACATGAAACAAGTGGCAAGTACAACTTCTTTCAGCGGCATCTTTGTGAAGAACGTTTTGATAGTTTCCCACAATTCTTTCAAAACGTCAGAGAAAGTTATATTGCCGGTAAGACCTTTGTCTGTATTTGGCTTAGGCAAAGCTCGCGTATGCCATAGCATAAGGGCGATAAAGATGCCTGTTAATCCATAGAATATCAAGCTCCACGAATACTTTACGCTACCTTTCAGCATAGTCTGAAGGTTGCCGGCTATCATGATGAGAACACCTGAACCGAAAAGAGATGCAAGTCTATAGAATGTACTTCTAATACCGACAAACATAGATTGCTGTCCTTCATTCAAGCCAAGCATATAGAATCCGTCTGCAGCAACATCGTGTGTTGCACTTGAGAAGGCAAGAAGCCAAAAGAATGCTATAGTAGCCTGAAGCCAGAAATCGGTAGGAATAGTAAATGCAATTCCTGCAAATGCTGCGCCGATAAGAGCTTGCATCGTGATTATCCACCAACGCTTTGTCTTATACATATCTATGAACGGACTCCACAAAGGCTTGATTGTCCATGGCAGATAGAACATAGATGTGTAGAGTGCAATCTCCGTATTGCTCAAGTCAAACTGCTTGTACATCAATACAGCTACTTGCATAACTATTACATATGGCAAACCTTCTGCGGAATAGAGCGAAGGCACCCATGACCAAGGATTTTTCATATTTGCGGTTTTGTGTTTTGCGTCGGCAAAGTTAACAATTTCTTCCGAATACGCAAAGAAAACATGTGATTTTGTGTAGAAAAGTATCTTTAAGCATTTGTTTTATAAAAAAAGATGTAACTTTGCACACGCTAACAAGAACAAAATCAGCATGAAAAGACTTATTATACTTCCGTTGATAGCCGCATTTGCACAAGGCATCAGCGCACAAATCACAGAAACTGCAACCGAAGCGGTAAAGAACATGGGCGTGGGTTGGAACCTTGGAAACACTCTTGACGCACACAAAAATTCCAGTAAGGACATAAGCGTCGCAAGCTATTGGGGACAACAAGGCGTAGATTCCGAGACTTATTGGGGACAACCTGTAACAAAACCTGAACTTTTCGCCATGATGAAGAAAGCTGGTTTTGGCGCAATCCGTGTTCCTGTAACTTGGTACAACCACATGAACAAGGACGGAAATGTTGATGCAGCATGGATGAAACGCGTACATCAGGTGGTGGATTATGTGCTGGACAACGGTCTTTATTGTATAATAAATGTTCACCATGATACTGGCGCAGACGACGAAAGCCACGTTTCTTGGATAAAGGCGGGTGAAGATTCATACAACCTCAACAAAGAGCGTTTTGAAGGTTTATGGAAGCAGATTGCTGAGGAATTCAAAGACTACGGCAAGGAACTTATCTTCGAAAGCTACAACGAGATGCTCGATAAGTACAATTCATGGTGCTTTGCCACTTTTGCTGCACCTGGCCAATATAATGCTACAGATGCTGCTTCTGCTTACAAAGGCTTGAACGGCTACGCACAGAGCTTTGTGAATGCAGTTCGTGCCACAGGTGGAAATAACGCTTCACGCAACCTCGTAATAAACACTTACGCAGCGGCAAACGGCTATGGCACTTGGAATTCTCACCTCAAGGATCCGCTGACAAAGCTTCAGATGCCTGAGGGTGAAGTGCGCAAGGGGCACATCATCTTTGAGGTTCACACATACCCTGCGCTCACAAAGACGAGCGGAACAACCGAAGTATCGCGCTCTTGGAACGAAATAAAGAGTGAGGTGGACGGTATGATCAAGGTTTTGAAGGACAATCTCGTATCAAAAGGTGGTCCTGTAATATTTGGAGAATGGGGTACAAGCAATGTAGATAAAGGAAGCGGCAAGACTGACTATGACGTTCGCCGTGAGCTTATGCTTCAATTTGCAGAATATTTTGTTAAGCAGACGAAAGCTGCTGGCATGGGAACTTTCTACTGGATGGGAATGTCTGATGGTCCGCTACGCAGTATCCCTGCTTTCATTCAGCAAGATCTTGCGGAATGTGTAACAAAAGCTTACCATGGCAGTAATTTTGAAGGCGAATACCCTGGCGTAGATAAAGCAGATGAGTATGTGTGTTTTGAGGGCGACAAACTGATAAACTGGGGCGACGGCATAACAATTCCTGCCGCCATGTTTGCAGGTTTCAGTTCTTCGGCACAGGTTGTTTTGGAGTATAAGCAAGCGGAAAGCTATAATGCATTGCAGTTGTTCTACGGCGACTGGCAAGCAAAACCATCTTTCACTGTTGACGGCAGCAAGCAGTACTCAGGAGACTTCGAACCGGGAAGCTACTACAAGACTTCCACCGGCACAAACCATAAGACATCACTAACTTTCAATGCCACTACTTACGACCAGTTGACCAAGAAGGGGCTTGTCATACATGGCAAAGGCATACGCTTGTACAAAGCGGTAATAACAGACAAGAGTACCGGCATGAGCAGCGTAAAAGCAGAGCCAACTGATAATGCAAAGATATTCAATATTGCAGGACAGCGAGTTGAGAAGACTGTTAAAGGAATCTATATCATAAACGGAAAGAAGGTTTTGGTTAGATAATAGAAAAAAGGGAACTGCTAACAGTTCCCTTTTTATATGCCCTACATTGTGTGGGTTATGAATTTATTTCCTACAATATAATCTGTGATTTAGGGAAATAATGTAATAGAATCTCGTCGTACTTGTAACCTTTGGCGGCCATAACAGCAGCTCCAATTTGGCAGAGACCAACGCCATGCCCCCAACCACGTCCTTCAAGGGTGAACTTGCCAAGCGCAGTTTTGCGGACATTGAACCTACTACTGTAAAGATGACTACCGGAAAGACGACGGCGAATCTCAAGTTCTTTGCCTACGATTTCCTCACGACCGTCGTTATAGACGATCTTTATCTTCCAGAGTCTTCCGCTTTTGCCACGTTCAAGAGGAATGATTTCCTTTATTCCTATATTTTCATATGTGGCTGTCCAATCGTAGAAATGTCGCGTTTCAAGGTCGTAATCGTTAAGTACTTGGCGCAACACTTTCTGTTCTTCTTCCTGAGAATCAAATTGTTCTTTTGTGTTACAGAATGGACAATCAACACTAACAAGGTAAGGATGAGCAGTATTGTCCCAGCAGAATTCATATTCTTCGGACTTGCCTCCACAGCACTTTGAGAAACGAGCATCACATATCTTACCATCATACATAAGAACCTTTCCGCGAGTTTCCTCTACAGCTTCCACAACGAGAGGAGAAGTCTGCATGGTTATGCCTTGATATCTTTGGCAATGATCATCTGCACAAACATCATAAATAGTGTGGGCAGAACGATCGTACCACTTTAATCCTTCTTTGTCCGTGCATGATTCATTGTGAACTCCTTCAATATTTGCAATCAGCCAACTTCTTGAAAGAATGGCGTGAGCTTTGAGAAGTTCCTTGTCAGACATAGCGCTCATCTCGCTTGAGATGACGCTTTTCAGATACTCTTCTATAGGCAAAATGTTTATTGCAACATTCTTTCCTTCTTGTGTTTTAGTGAGTTTTAGAATGCCTGAATATGTTAGTTTGCGCTCTTGTTGCCAATGGAAGTTTACGCCGATAACGATATTTTCAATTGTGAAGCTGCATTTATCGTTAGTTGGGATGAAGATTGTGTCGTTGAGAAGCTGGAGTTTCTTGTATTCTCCGTTTAGTGAATATATGATCTCGCCTTCAGTTTCTATGAGA
>JAZLKJ010000105.1:0-9674 GCA_045597565.1 Prevotella sp.
GTTGGATTAGGTTTTGAAACTTGCTTTGTAGTAACTGCAAAATTACAAAATTTTCTTCAATTTCTGTTATTTTTTGACCACTATTTTACATGTTTTTTTACAATCCAAAACCACCTTTCAAAGGGTGGGAAACTTTAGTTATATTAAAAGATAAAAAAGGAAATATTAGAACAAAAAAATGTTTACGACAAGCGAAACCGTAGAAATTCCTCCAATAGAACCATTAGACGAACCTTACGGAATCTCTTTTTCTGGCGATAATCTGAGTATCCCACACTTTCCACACATTCCACGAGAGACCGAACGTGACAAGGCTATTGATATTGCAAAAATCGTTTTATTGTGCTAATATATAATTTGTATTGCGACCACCTTCGCCGCTGTCACGCAGCATGCCTTTAGCTATGAGATCATGAATGTCACGAAGTGCTGTATCTTGCGAGCATTTATTAATCTTTGCCCATTTTGATGTGGTGAGTTTGCCATCAAAACCATCCCAGAGCTTATTGATTATGCGTTTCTGTCGTTCGTTAACCTTAACGGCAGAGAATCGTTGCCAGTAAGCGTGTTTGTGCATTACCTTCTCCATCTTGGCAAGAGCGAATGTCAAGGCATTCTCTACTATGGAGACAAACCATTCTATCCAAGGAGTAATGTCAAGACCACCTTTTTGCGTATGCTCCAGAATATCGTAGTAAGCTTTTTTCTCACGACATATTTGGGAAGAAACGGAATAATAGCGATGAGACATTCCATCAGAACGAGCAAGGAGCATATCCGTTATTGTTCGTGTCAGTCTGCCATTACCATCATCAAAAGGGTGAATGCTTACAAACCACAAATGCGCAACAGCAGCCTTTACTATCGGATCTATCGGCTGTGTCTGGTTTATCCACTGAAGCAACTCCTGCATCATCTGTGGAACCATTGATGAAGGTGGTGCTTCGTAGTGTATTTTCTCTTTCCCTAAAGGTCCGGAAACCACCTGCATCGGGTCTTCACCCTTGCGCCAATCAGCAACGGTAATGCGATAAGTACCACTGAAACCTGTCGGAAACAGAGCGGCATGCCAACCGAACAAGCGTTCGTCCGTTAGTGCCTTCTCATAATTATGTGTGGCATCAAGACTTACCTGCACGAGTCCTTCCACATAATGGTCGGTAGGAGAACTGTTTGGTATTTCAATTCCTAATTGGCGAGCAATGGAAGAACGCAAGGAATCGGCATTGACATATTCACCTTCTATCTCGGAAGATTTCTGCACCTCTTCGGTCATCGCTTCCAGTTGTGTCATACTCTGTACCTCGAAACCAAGTACACTCAAACTACCTGTCAGTTGTCCTTTCTGTTGGTGTACGCGGGCAAGAAGTGGAGACAACAACGAGTCATCCCAATAAAAGCGCGGCCATTCTGGTTGTTGCCAGAGGTATATAGCTCTGTTTGCCATGATAATAATGTTTCATTTCGTCGGCAAAATTAACTCTTTTTCTGCAATAAAACAAATTTTGCGGCGAAAAACATGCGTATTCTCCGCAAAATATGCGGTGAATATGGGTGTTAATCTCCGCGAAATATGCAATTTTCTTGTTTATTGCCTTGAAGAGTATGAAAGCCTTCGGAACGAAGGTGATGTTTTTATTCTCATGTGGAAGGTGGGGAATATGTGGAAATTTCAACGGGGAATCCAAATAATCGCGGAATTGTTTGGCGATTAGTAAATTATTGATTAATTTTGCAACAGAATTGTGGCATTCCATTCATCAATATGTCTAATATAGTACTGAACTCTAATAATATCTCTGAACTCCAATCGCCTTTTGACCAGTTGCGTGAGGTGGACGGTGAGGGCAAAGAGTGGTGGAACTCTCGCAAGTTGGCGAGAGCGATGGGCTATGGGAAATACTGGAACTTTGAACGTGTCATGGCAAAAGCACAAGCATGGACTTCACAAAAAGGCTATTCTCTTGCAGAGCATTTCCGTGAGATAACGGAGATGGCAGAACTGGGCAGTGGAGCTGTCAGGGAAGTGACCAGTGTGATGCTCTCACGTACTGCTTGTATGGCTGTGGCAATGAATGCGGACAAGAAAAAGAATATGGTGAAGGTGGCACAGGAGTATTTCAGTGCAACTCTTACTCCAGAACTTATGGCAAAGAGTCTGGAATCTACCATAATGCTTTACAAAGGAACAAAGGGGAAGACGCAGGTTCAGGTTGTTTTCGACACTAATACTTTTTGGCTTTCGCAACAAAGAATGGCGGCGTTGTTTGGGGTAAGTCAGCAAGATATCAGCTATCATTTGGCGCAGATAAATGATAGTGGTGAGATCCATTTGTCCGATGGTTACAAAAAATATTTGTATGGTTCGGCCAGATGGTCGGATGAAGCAATGTATAACCTTGACGTGGTTATAGCAGTCGGTTATCGTGTTAACAGCTATGAGGCAACTCAGTTCCGCATTTGGGCAACACAAATATTGAAGGAGTTTCTTACAAAGGGCTTTGTGTTGGACGATGAGCGTCTTAAGGGAAAGAATGTTTTTGGAGCAGATTATTTTGATGATTTGCTTGATCGTATACGTGAGATTCGTCTGTCTGAACGGCGTTATTATCAGAAGATTACGGATATCTACAGTGAATGTAGTTCCGATTATGATAAGGATTCCGAGATAACTCGTACATTCTTCAAGATAGTGCAGAATACGATGCATTATGCTGTATCGCAAAAAACTGCTGCCGAAATCATCTACGAACGTGCAGACGCAGAGCGTCCACACATGGGACTGACAACATGGAAGAATGCTCCAGACGGAAGAGTTATCAAGTCAGATGTGACTGTGGCAAAGAATTATCTTAGTGAGCATGAGGTGGATTCTTTAAATAGATTGAGTAGTGCATTCATTGATATCGCAGAGCAACGCGCACAAGACCATATAATAATGACTATGGCGGATTGGACGGTGCTCTTGCAACGATACATGGACTTGAACAATCGCCCATCGCTACCAGATTCGGGAAGTGTGTCTCACGAACAAGCTGTAGAGAAAGCTCTTGCCGAGTATGACAAATTCCGCATCATTCAAGATCGCGAGATTATGTCTGACTTTGATAGGCAGTTGAAACTCCTTTTTGGCGGTGAGTCAGAACTTTTTTGCACAAATTAAGGACAAAAATAACACACCAGGCATCTCCCCTAAAAAACGCATTTTTATATCAGTTTATAGTTCATGCAGTAGGTTATGGTCTGAGAGATATTCTTGACGTTTAGCTTCTGGAAGAGGAGGCGCTTGCTGGCTTTGAGGGTGTTAAGGGAGACGCTTTCGTTCTTAGAGATTTCTTCCATCGTGTAGCCTTGCATCAGTCTTGTAAGCATGAGTCTTTCCATCGGGTTTATCTTCGGCAGCTTTCGCTCTTCCCACTCATGCGTCTCACGGTTGTACTCATGAATAGTGCGGCTGCCTTCCTTTCTCATTATGATGTTGCCCGGTTCCATTGAAGACGATGGCGACATAGTGCAGAGGGCAAGCCATATTCTTCCCTTTCTTGTCGTAATAAGATATGTCAGGTCATGGTGTATCATCGTCACTTGGTCGCCTTTTATCACATGGAAATCGTAGGATATGGAGTAGCCATCCCGCTCATCCTTTGGCAGACTTTCATAGAACTCGAAGCCCGCCTTGTTCAGTTCGAGAAGCATCTGCTGCTCTTCCCTCGGCACATAATGAGAATGAAACAGATAGCCCATCTCCTCCATTTCCTCTTTCGTTATGCCGCAGAGTTCCTCTATGCCTGCGGAAGAATACAGGAAGTTCTTCTTCAAGTAATCTACCACATACACCACCTTATTAGTATTACGCGTAAAAGCCTCTATCGTCTGCAGCACAGGCTCCAGCCTCTGATAGTAGCTCTCAGGAATATCATCCACCGCATTGGCAGAGATAAAGTATTTGTCGATGTTCGCTTTCACCATAGCATGTATAAAAAAGAATAAATCTTCAACTTAACCTTTCGGAATTTCTTGCGCTTATATAGCAACAGAATGATTGCAAATGCACTCTTCTGCGCTGCAAAAGTAAGCAAAATTCTATTAATAAGCCTTAAAACGACTAAGGAAACTTTACACTATAGGGTGTATTTTAGTTTATTTAACAAAAATAGTTGGGCAAAAGTATTGCGGGACATAAAAAAACTGATAACTTTGCAACTGCTTGTAGGGCGAGGATTTCCGAGCCGGTAAACGTTAGCATTGCCAATGAGACGGCTCGGAAATCCTCGCCCTACATCTTGGAGGCAACACGTACATCACTACCTAAAATAAACATGAAAAGAATAACATTATCCCTTTTATTCCTACTCTGCCTTGTAGCAAATGCGATGGCAGCGGAACAAGCAGACTCGCTTATGGGCTTGACCGGCGGTGTTTTTGACTCCTTCACAGGTGCGCCTGTGAAAGCGAAGGTGTATCTGCTGCGTGAGGACTCTACAATAGTGAAAGTGAAGCAAGCTTCGCAAAAGAAAGATGTGCTTGTAGATACGCTGGAGGTAATACAAGACGAGGATTGGCAGACAAAGCGCCAGATGACGCACTATTATTGCTTTATGCCGAGACTGAAGGGCAACTACATCCTGAAGGCGGAGCATGAGAATTATGAAACGCTTTATGTGCCTTTCACCGTAAACAAAATAAGAGCAACCTACATCGAAGGACCCGACTTGAAGATGAAACGCGTGTTTCATAAATCGCTGGACGAGGTTGTGGTGAAAGCTACGAAGGTGCAGATGGTTTATCGTGGCGATACTATTGTGTATGATGCTACGGCGTTCGTGCTTCCTGAAGGCAGTATGCTCGACGGACTTATTCGTCAGTTGCCTGGTGCAGAGCTGTCGAGCGATGGCGAGATAACCATAAACGGCAAGCATGTTGATAACCTGACGCTCAACGGCAAGGACTTCTTCAAGGGCGACAACAAAGTGATGCTGGAGAACCTGCCTTACTTCACCGTAAAGGAACTGAAGGCTTACGACAAGGCTGATGAGGAAAGCGTGGCATTGGGACTTCCCGTAGAGCAACAGAAGAAGACCTTCACGCTCGATGTTGTGCTGAAGAAGGAATATCAACGTGGCTACATCGCGAACGCAGAAGTCGGTGTAGGCACAGAAGATCGCTGGATGGCGAAACTGTTCGGATTGGAGTATGGCGAGAGATTCCGCCTTGCTACCTTTGGCAATGCCAACAACGTGAACGAGGAACGCGCGCCTGGAGAGAATGGAGATTGGAATCCGAGCAAGACGAGTCGAGGATTGATAACGACACGTCAGGCAGGTCTGCACCATGAGGTTAGTGATAAGTTCGATAAGTGGTCTAATAAACTTGACGCAAAGGCGTCATGGCAGGAGACTAACAACGAACAAACCTACCGCAGTGAGCTGTATCGCACCGAGGGAAACATCCACTCCGCAGGCTTCAATAGTAACAAGAGTAAGAACAACGACTTCAGTATCAACGATATGTTCCGTCTGAACAAACCATTCGTTTTTAGGACTGATGTGGACCTTCGCTATACTACTCGTGACAACAATAGTGCCTCGGCTGACTCTACATGGCAGACCAAGATGATGAACAACAGCGAGTCTCTTGCCAAGTCATTGGAAAAGACATTCCATGCCGCATCAAACGTCTATTTCCGCAATCGTACACCGTGGAGCAATGCTGACTATAGTTTAATGTTGACCGGTGCATACGAAAGAAGTAATCCTGCGGAAAGCTTCAATTTCGGTAGGACAAACATATTCTCTACAGATGGCGGCAAGTTGGATCTGCGCAACAGGTTTGGCAACAATGCGTCATGGCAATATCATTATAGGGCACGAGCCAGCTACAGCCATGACTTCCGCAAGGCACAATTCTATCCTTCCTTATATTTCACGTATTCCCAGGACATGCAGCATAGCGACAATCTGAACTATCGCCTTGATTCTCTTGGCGGTCGCTATGCTACAGATCCGTTCATTTTGCCATCGACATACGACTCCCTCGCAGTTGCTACGGACATAAACAACAGCTATCAGTTCAACACGCTCAGCAGGAAATATACGACAGAGCTCATGTTCAGTAAGAACTTCATGAAGGAGACGACGAATGCCAATGGTGAAAAGATAATGCAAAGAATGGGCTATTTGCATGTTGCTCTTCCGCTTGAGATTACCAACGAGCGCATAGACCTCTGGCGACCAACGAATTATACGGAGCGGCTCAGAAATCTTCGCCCTACATCGCAAACAGCCAACAGAACTCTGCGAACCTTCAATCCGGATATTTACTTCGACTGGGAGACTAAACGCATGAAGTGGAATTTCCAATTGAGACGATATGAATATGCAAGTTCGTTGACGAACCTTGTAGATATGAGCAATACGAGCAATCCGCTGTACTTCACTTTCAACAATCCTTCGCTGAAGAACACTTGCCAATACAACGCAAATGTGCGTCTTGACGTGAAGTGCGACTCCATTCCTCTGACTTATTGGGCAAGACTGGATTACGTCTATAATACTGACTATCAGGGTTATCGCCGTTGGTACAACTCGAAGACTGGTGGTTATGTGTCGATGACGGATAATGTCAGCGGTAACTGGAACACTAAGGCGAGTGGAGGACTAAACTGGCAGTTCGACAAGCAGAAACGTTGGCGAGTGACGATGGATGGTTCCTTGCAGTATGTCCGCAGCGTTGACTTCGCATTGCAGACTGTAGAGTTTGATGGCACACCTACATTGGAGCAGTTACATGCTCTTACTCCTTCGTCAGAACTTTCAACGGTGAATAGTCTCAACACCAACCTTCGACTGATGCTGAACTACAAATACAAGCTCTTCACCGCAGGTTTATTAGGCAGAATAGACGGTCGCCACAGCCGCAGCAATCGTGAGGATTATCAAGACCTTGATGCCTACGAATATAAATATGGTGTAAACTGCACCTACACCACTCCGAAGTCCCTCGGTTCCTTCACTCTTGCAACGGATTACAACATCTTCGTGCGCCGTGGCTATCAGTCATCGGAGATCAACACCACCACCAATGCGTGGAATGCTTCCATATCAAAATCGTTCCTTAAAGGTTCGCTCGTAACGAAGCTCTCTGCCTACGACATCCTCCATCAGGTCAGCAACATCGGCTATTCCGTCAATGCCCAAGGCTACACCGAGCGCCGCTACAACAGCATCCCTCGCTACGTCATGTTCTCCCTGGCATATCGCCTGACGAAGAAGCCGAAGAAATAAGAAGCAAAATGAAACGAATAACATCATTTATTTCCTGAATTCCTAAGGAACTCAAATCGTAATCTATAGGAATACGAGTCGTAATCCATAGGAAAACGTCTCAAAAAATGCATTTTTTGAAGCATAACTCTATACTTTATGACCCGTATTTTTAAGCTTTACTACTCGCATTCCTAAGCTTAATGATTCGTAATTCTTAGATTGCGTAACGTAGCATAGCCTTAAAGCCAAGGTTACGCTACGTATTGTACTGAAAGTAAACAAATTAAAGAGAGTTGCATAGTGTGCGTAACGTTGGATAGGAAAAAGGTTATGCCGCTAAAATGACGGAGAACTGAACATTATTTTTCAAAAAATCACGTTTTCAACTTAACTTTTTCATGTTTCTTACGTTTATATTATAGAATGACACAAGAAGAGTTTGAACATATAGCCGCGGAACTAAGAGACGTAATGCTTCTGTAGGTCGCAACTTCTTTGGCAACGATGCTGATGCTGAGGATGTTGCGCAGGAGGGAATGGTGTCTATGCTCAGATATGTGGAATGTATGGATGCGGGAAAGAAGCATAATGGTCTTGCCATAAGGATTGCGAAACATTGCTGCATGGATATGGTGAGGAAGCGAAAGCGATCGACAGTCGTTTCCATTGATAGCATGAATAACCCACAAGGCTGTCTTGCCAGTTCTTCGCCACACGAGGAACTGGAAGCAAAGGAGATTCGCAAGGCAATGACTGAGGCTGTGGAACATCTGAAACCCAGCGAACGACGGTTGTTTGAACTGAGACAGATAGAAGGTTCCTCGCTCGATGAGATAGCAGAACAGACGGGTATCGCCAAGCCTTCGATAAAGAGTATGCTTTCGGCAGCGAGAAAGAAGGTGTTCATGGAACTTAAATTAAAAATGAAAAGTGAAAAATGAAAAGTAAGGATATAGAAATACTGATTGAGAAGTATCTCAACGGCGAGACTACTCCTGAAGAGGAGAAGGCTCTGGCTGTAGGAGTGTCTCACGAAGATGCTCCACAGGAATGGAAGATTATCGCCGAGATGCTTGGGGAACTTACCATAGACGAAGCTCTCTACGACAATATGATGGCAGAGCGCAACAAGAAGCCTCGCATCATGAAGCTATGGCCATGGGTAGCAACTGCGTGTGTGGCGGCAATACTCTTGATGATTCCTACGCCACCGAAAAGCCCACTTGCACCTAAAGAAGAGAATACTGTTGCTAAGGTAGAGGAAGTTAAAAATGAACAATCAGAACCGATGAAATCGGAGGAAACGAAACTTGTTGTGGAAGTTCCTGTCGTTGACAGAAAGGCAGAAACAACGCCTGTTACCAAGCCAAAAGTCAATACGGTAAAGAAAACTACTACGGCAAATCTGATTGCGAAGGTTGAATCGACAGAAGAAACATCGCAACCGACGGAGCTTGCTTCCGAACCAACAACCGCAACTACATCTTCCGAACCTTCCCAAGCAACAGAAGATCTCTTTGATGCTACACTTGCAAATATTCGACGCGCAGCAATGGATATGATGATGTCTTGCGATATGCAATGCATGAACGAGGACATCAACCTTCGCGCCAATCATTTGTCCACTTTAATCCTAGAACAAAACCAATAAGTTGTGAACAAAACAATATTTATAATAATATCAATCCTCTCCAGCATCCCAATGTTTGCCCAGACATCCCTGAATGAAGAGTTTTGGAACCTCCTTCCATTATCCGAGGAGATGTCCAATGTTGAATGGGACATATACGGAGAGAATGGCGACAGCTTACATCTCTATGTATTCGTAGAGCAGTTTGATGAGTCTGTTGATCCTATGCTGTATCTTAACAATGACAGCGTTGACATCAGCCGTTTTGCTGCCAAAGACAAGATGGGAAACATCATCACTCAGGCAAAAGATCTTGCTGAGCAGATAAAGCAGCAGAAGCGACAAGTAAATGAGACATACGACAAAATAATGGCAACGCTGCATAGAATCTCCAAAATGGCTTATACACAAAACCATTGGGAAAGACACCAGGGCGGCAAAGACGAGATTCTTTGGACGATGAAACTGAAGGAAGGCGATGCGGAGATAAAGTTCAAACTGTCGCCTCTTGACGGAACTTCCCAACACCCGAAACTGCTCTGGCTCTTGCCCAAAAGCAGTGGTTGCGTAGAAGTTATATGTAAACTGGCAGAACCTGCCATAAAATACAATGAAAACAACGAACGTTACTTAAAAATAATCATAGAAAAATGAAACAAATACTTACAATAATATCCCTCTTTTGCTGCATCAGTATGGCAGCACAGGACAGAACACCGTTGGACAAGGTGTTTGATGAGATTTCCGCAATCTTATCTGTTCCGAGTAATAATTATAAG
>JAZLKJ010000106.1:0-25311 GCA_045597565.1 Prevotella sp.
TATTAAACAAGACCCTCTAAATATTTTTGATAATTTTCTTTTGTCAAACAATGATCAACAATGGACAAAAATATACAATAATATTCTTAAGATAATTTTTGTAAATTGTTGCTAATTCTTGTCTCCAAAATTAAATTAGGGTCTAATGATCCGGCGCGAACCTTAATTTTATCATATATGTCAGGATTCGCTCCGGATTTGTTAAGCGCTTCGCAGCTGGGTTTTACGATTTGCCTACACCCTGTGGAGTCGGAAGGAGTCAAGGGACGGTTCTATAACTCACTGTTTCTTGAATTCCAAACTGCCAAAGACACCCCACTTGCTCACTGTGAATACATCTTTAGAAGTGAACTTTCCTACACGACTACTGTTCTCTGGTGTTCGGAAAGTAACATTCGGATAATGTAGTATATAGAGAAAAGTTTCTGCGCTGTGGACAATCTCTCCCTTTGGGCTGTTCTTTCTTACGGTGTACTCACATTCATGCTCACTTGTAAATTTCAGCACAAAGTAAGCATCATACGCCTCTATGCCAACAGACGGTTCTGCCTCATTATGGTATGCATAAACCGCATACGTAGAGCCTACAAGGGGATTGTCAGGATTCTCTTCGTCGTCACTGCCGCACGAAGAAAACAGCAACGCAAACAGCATTACAGACATCATTGTCAACATCAATATTGATATTTTCTTTTTCATAGATAAGTGGGATAAATTGTTTTGCTTCTTATATATAACGTAAAACAATTAAAAATCTTGCAAACACAAACAACTTTTTCATGTCATTCTACATCTTTTCAGAAATCTTCTTCTTGAATTTTCCAATGTTGCTGCGTGAAACAGGAGGTGTGATAGGTGACGGATCTGTGTTACACTGCATAGAAAATAAATTTACCCTTCACCCTTCACCTTCTGCTGTAAATGATTGATAGTCGTGTGGTACGAGGTGAAGGAATAAGTCTCATCTCTCTCTTTCGGCAGTAGAATCACTTCCGGATATTCAATATTACCGCCAGACCTTCCGTAGGTTCTGGCGGTATTTGGTATAAAAACAACCTTTCAGAGAGAGATTTTCTTGGTTTTTCTTTGCTATTAGAAATAAAACAGTTAACTTTGCAGTCGTGAAAACTAATCAATGAATAGCACAAACGGAATAACGATGAACTACAATTTCGACCAACTGATAGACCGTAGAAATACGGGAGCATATAAATACGGAAGACTGAAGAACTTCTTCGGTCGTGAGGATTTGCTTCCTCTTTGGGTGGCAGACATGGACTTTGCCACTCCAGACTTCATCATCAATACCATAAAGGAGCGCATAGAACATCCTATCCTGGGTTACGTCTGCGATCCTGACGACTGGAAACCTTCGATCATTGACTGGGAGCGCGAGCATCATGGATGGGAGATAAACCCTGACCATCTTTGCTTCATCAATGGTATAATGAAGGGTGTAGGCCTGGCTATTAACCGCCTTGTGCCTGAGGGAAAGAAGGTTATCGTGCAGCCACCAGTCTATCACATGTTCAAATATGTGATTGACGGCAACAAGCGACCTATCGTATATAATCCGCTGAAAGAGCGCGAGGACGGTCTCTACGACATGGACTTCGAGAATCTGGAGCAGGTTATCGACGACGACTGCCGCATGCTCCTGCTTGCCAATCCTCACAATCCTGGTGGCGTATGCTGGAGTAAGGAAACACTGGCAAAGCTAGCCGACATCTGCGCGAAGCATAATATAATAGTAGTGTCTGACGAGATTCATGCCGACATGGCAATCTTCGGCAACAAGCACACTCCGTTTGCTACAGTCAGCGAGACGGCGGCGCAGATAAGTATAACGTTCGGTGCACCAACTAAGGTGTTCAATATGCCGTCGCTCATATCTGCCTGGGCTGTGGTGCCTAACGATGAGCTGCGAAAGAAATACGTTGATTGGCTCGACGGAATAGAAATGCTCGACTCAAACATCTTTGCCATGCCTGCCGCTGTGGCTGCCTATCGTAAGGGTGAGGAATGGCGCAAGCAGATGCTGGCTTATGTAGAGGATAACATCCGCTTTGTTGAAGACTACTGCCGTGAATATATGCCAGGCATTCGCCCTATCCGTCCGGAAGCAAGTTTCCTTGTATGGCTTGACTGTCGCGGACTCGGCTTGTCAGAGGTAGAACTGGAGGATTTGTTCTTGAATCGTGCTAAGGTGGCATTCAATATCGGCAGCATATTCGGACAGGGCGGCGAAGAACACATGCGTCTGAATGTTGCTACACCAAGAGCATTCCTGACAGAGGCTTTGGACAGAGTCAGGGAGGCACTCAAATAAACACAAGGAAAGCTTTTCCCCTGACCTATCTGCATCGTTTTTATTGTTAAGTAGGTGCACACCTACTTAACTTTCGCGGTTGGGTTTCAGACCTGTTACGGAGTTATACACCAGACTTCTCCACAACATAGTAATATACGACTCACTCATCAACTTCCTGAACCTCAGCATTCGCCTTGAGCGGCGCAGTATGCGGAGTGCTTTCTTGGACAGTCGCATGTCGTAAACGTCAGGTTGCTCGCCGATGATATCCTCGAGCATCAACCTGCTCAATCGCTGTCGCTGCCTCTCTCCATCAGCAAGCCCAAATAGTTCGTGCAGTCTGTCGTTCTTCTCAAGGAAGTCTATGCATATCTGCGTCATGCACCGTGCAAACTCCCATATCCTCATCTCCTTCATGGCAGGGATAACCTTTGTCCAGTCGATGTTATCAACCTCCTTACGCAGGAAGAAATACCAGTCAAGCACATGGCGCAGAGATATTCCTTCCAGAATGAAGTGCCCCTGGGCATGCTCCGCCATGAACAGAGCCGAGAAGTTGGCATTGGGTGAGAGCAGTTTTGTACCCTCTATTTCCTTGAACTCGTCGCCTATACACTCCTGCAGAATACGGTCTGCCACGCATTCTGCCTTTATCTTCATATCAGTAAAATACTGGTGGTTTTCTATTGTAAGCCCTTTGTAATTGGTATGTGTATGCTTGCTGCCTGACTCATACTCCACCGTCGCCCCTATCTCTACGGAACGTTTGTTCGATTTCTCAAACCAATCAGCGCACCAGCAGTCAAGGTCGCCAAACTCCCTAAGGCGTGGATTAGGCCAATAGCGGGCATAGTCTATACCCTTCAGTACCACGCAAGGAATCGGCGACAAATGGGCAGCAAACTCAGCCGACTTATTGAACATGTCCGTGGTTTTCGCCTCTGTATTCCTTACTTGTCCCCACCATTCCAGTTTGTCGTCAAGACGGAGAAGGGCAGCCACCTTAGGATTGTCCTGGATGGCAGACCATACCACTCCCTTCACGCCCTGATTGGAAGCGAGTTCTAGTATCTCGTACCAGTCTATCGCATCAAGGATATTCTCCGAAGAGAACTTACCTGTCAATGCAATTCTGATGAGTTCTATAAGTTGCTGTTGTAATTTATTCACACCTACTTAAGAAATAGCCTCTTTTATGCAATCTACGATGTAGCGCACATCATCGTCTGTTACGTATGGACCGGCAGGCAAGCAGAAGCCGACCTTGAACAAATCTTCCTCTACACCATTAGTATATACCGCATTGTCAGCATATACCGGCTGCTTGTGCATAGGCTTCCACAGTGGACGACACTCCACCTTCTTCTCAAGCATGAATACACGAAGAGCCTCCACATTCTCGTTAGGCTGACAATCCGTAATAGCCGAATCAACTGCATGAATAACACCGGCAGCACCGCCCACGGCAGTCTTGATGACTTCCTTGTAGGCATTCTCCTGCCCTTTCACGTGCAACTCAGCGTCCATCGTTGCGGCGCAGAGCCAGAAGTTAGAATCATAGCGAGAATCTTCCGGCTGCTTATGCATGTGAATGCCAGGAACGTCCTTCAGCAGTTCCTCGTACAAAGCCTGCACATGCTTATGGTGAGCGATATGATCCTCCAGTACGGTCATCTGACCGCGACCGATACCCGCACACACATTGCTCATACGATAGTTATAGCCGATAGCCGTATGCTGATAGTAAGGATATGCATCGCGCGCCTGAGTAGCATACCACATTATTTCGTTTTTATCCTCTGCATTCTGACAGATAAGAGCACCTCCTCCTGAGGTCGTAATCATCTTGTTACCATTGAACGACAGCACACCATATTTTCCGAAAGTACCCAGCACCTGACCGTTAAAGCGAGAGCCCATACCCTCGGCAGCGTCCTCCACTACCGGAATACCATACTTTTCAGCGATAGCCATGATCTTCTCGCAGTCGTAAGGCATACCATAGAGAGCCACTGGCACAATAGCCTTAGGTTTTCTGCCCGTCTTGGCTATTCTGTCTTCTATCGCCGCTTCCAGCAGCACCGGGTCCATATTCCATGTCATAGGCTCAGAGCCTACGAACACAGGCTTCGCCCCCAGATAGGTAACCGGGTGTGAGGAAGCGCAGAATGTGAAGCTTTGCACGATAACCTCATCACCAGCCTGTACACCACAGCCGATAAGTGCCAGATGCACCGCAGCAGTACCTGCCGAGAGAGCTACGACCTCTGGCATGTTTTCTGCCTGCATTGTACTTGTCGCACCCTGTTTTTCAGAAACAAACTGCTTCAAGTCTTCTTCAAAGCCGTTGACATTCGGTCCGAGAGGCACTACCCAGTTGGTGTCAAAAGCCTCCTTCACATATTTCTGTTCCATACCATTCTCGCTCATGTGAGCAAGACATAGGTAAATCATTTTTCTATCATTTGCCATAATGCTATACTAAAACAAACATTTTGCTATGCAAAATTACGATTTATTTTCCACTAACGCACCATAAAAGACCTTAAATCTTCATAAATCACCCATTTCGACACTCATTTCTTGAGAAATGATACCCTCACCTCCCTTGGCGACATACCCTTGCGCTGCTTCACAAGACGAGTGAAGAGTATGGGCGAGGAGAATCCTAGGCGATCAGAGATTTCCTGAACAGACAACGAAGTGTTCAGCAGGAGATTGCTACCTTGCTGCAACAAGTAGTCGTCAATGATATGCTTAGGCGACTTGCCGGCAACCATCTTTGTCACCTGTGCCAAGTAGCGCGGCGTGATGGCAAGCCTGGAGGCGTAGAAAGCTACGTCGTGACATGTGTTGTGGTGCTCAACAATGAGGGAGAGAAGTTTGTTGTACAGCTCTTGCGGGCGAACGCCATAGTCCTCTGAGCGAGAGGAATAGACAATCCTGTTGTGCAGATAGTCATGGGCATTGCCGATGGCGTCCTCCACGCTGTCGCCCATTGCCAGTCGCATGGTGATTGCCATCGACGAGCTGCCAGCAATGCCGTGGCGCTGCCATCCACTTACGTTGTATGACGAGAAGAAATGCGGCTGCCCATTGGCATACAGCAGTGCCGTAACACGACCTTCCGAGTGACGACTGCCGCGCAGCAGCACATGCTCCGCCCCCTCAGCATGCAGCCGTCTGGCTGCCTCCACCATGTCAGCGTCGGTCGTTATCTCCATGCCAAGGAGTATCTCCGCTTCACTACTCTTCATGACGAGCAGACTTGCCATGGGGAGCAGGTAGCGACGGTAAGCACGCACCGAATCATCGTCCATCAGTCGCACACCGCCAAAGGTTGTAATCACTGGAGAGCAGACTATACAGCGGCAGCCCATTATCTCGTCGCGAATGCCCATGATCGTGTCCACGCCGATTATCATGCCTACCTTGACAGCCGTAGGGCGACAGTCGTCATAGACAGCACGCACCTGACCGACCACAATCTCTGCCGGGAGCACGCTGACGCGATCAACGCCCTGACTGTTTTGTACCGTCACCGACGTTATGGCAGTCATCGCGTAGCCGCCAAGATCCTTCGCCACTTTCACGTCCGCCTGTATGCCCGAACGTCCTGTACTGTCCGACCCGTTTATGCTGAGTACCACATCATTTACCATTTTATTAAGGTAATTAAAGTTTAGTTAAGGTAATTAGCGATATTTTTCCTGGCCGCAAAGTTAATGAAAAGTTAGCAAAAACAAACTATTCAGGAACAAAAACTTCGCAAAAAGGTTCGCTTTTTGTACTTTTGCGCCGGAAATCAACTCAGAAACAATAAAAAATGGAAGACAGAACGCAACTCAACCGCAACCTGGCACAAATGCTCAAGGGCGGAGTAATCATGGACGTCACAACACCTGAGCAGGCGCGCATAGCCGAAGCAGCAGGTGCTTGCGCAGTAATGGCATTGGAAAGAATACCTGCAGACATTCGCGCTGCCGGAGGAGTAAGTCGCATGAGCGACCCTAAGATGATACGCGGCATACAAGAAGCCGTGACAATCCCAGTAATGGCAAAGTGCCGCATCGGCCATTTCGCAGAGGCACAGATACTCGAAGCCATCGAGATTGACTACATCGACGAGAGCGAGGTACTCTCACCAGCCGACGACGTCTATCACATTGACAAGCGCAAGTTCAACGTACCTTTCGTCTGCGGAGCAAAGAACCTGGGCGAGGCACTACGCCGCATCAATGAGGGAGCAACCATGATACGTACCAAAGGAGAGCCTGGCACAGGCGACATCATCCAGGCAGTACGACACATGCGCATGATGCAGAGCGAGATACGTCGCCTCGTATCCATGAGCGAGGACGAGCTCTACGAGGCAGCTAAGCAGCTACAAGTACCGTTCGACCTCGTGCAGTTTGTACACGAGAACGGCAAGCTGCCAGTAGTAAACTTCGCTGCCGGAGGCGTAGCAACACCAGCCGATGCAGCACTCATGATGCAGCTCGGAGCAGAAGGCGTATTCGTAGGCAGCGGCATCTTCAAGAGCGGCAACCCAGAGAAGCGAGCACAAGCCATCGTGAAGGCAGTTACCAACTACAACAATCCGAAGCTCCTTGCCGAACTCAGCGAAGACCTCGGCGAAGCTATGGTCGGCATAAACGAGAGCGAGATAGAACTGTTGATGGCAGAACGAGGAAAGTAAACAAATGACAATCGCAATATTAGCACTACAAGGAGCATTTGCAGAACACCAGCAAATGCTCCAACAAATAGGCGTTGACAGCGTATTGATACGCAACCTCAACGACTGGAATCATTATCTCTATGGAGGTGCGGTGCCCACACCGCACCATTTCTCCAGCCCCAGCGACAAAGCACTGATTATCCCTGGCGGCGAGAGCACCGCCATGATGAAGATAATGAACGACGAGGGACTCACCACTCCTATCCGCGATGCCATCCTCAGTGGAATGCCCGTGTTCGGAACCTGCGCAGGACTGATACTCCTCGATGGCAATCATCTCGCAACAATGGACATCCAGGTCCGCCGCAATGCCTATGGCCGTCAGCTCGGCAGTTTCTCCACCCAAGCAGAGTTCCGTGGCATTGGCAATATCCCGATGACCTTCATCCGTGCACCTTACATAGAGTCAACAGGCGAAGGCGTTGAGGTGCTTGCCACCGTTGATGGTCACATCGTGGCAGCAAGACAGCAGACCCAACTCGTCTGCGCTTTCCATCCGGAACTCACCGCAGACACCAAGGTTCATGAGTATTTTATCCGCTTATTACAAAACTCATAGCAAAACGAACCAAAACTCATAGCAAAACGATCCAAAAGTCATAGGAAAACGAGGCAAAACTCATAGCAAAACGCCGCAGGCATTTCCTCACGGAAGCCTGCGGCGATTTCATTTATATAATGAAATGAAGTCTTCTGGTGCAACAACTTTCACCATACCATCAGAATATGCAAAATCCTTAGTATTCTCCGTCACCAGCATCTCACAATTTCCCTTTATGGCAGCTCGATACTGACAACTATCTTCCATATCATCAAAATTATCATCATGCACAGCCAAGAATAATGAAAGATACTCATGTTCAATAATGCCAAACTTATCCAGTATCACATCCATAATATGGCGCAACAATTCTATACGTCGTTCCTTTTCCACACGATTCTTCTTGAAGCTCTTGTCAAGCAAGTAAATAATGGTGTAGAAAGAGCCAACCGTGATAAAACCATTAGCCTTTCCGTTATCAATGATGTCAAGCACTTGCTGCGATTTTGTACCATTTGGTTGCTGCAACAAGGCATCAACAATTATGTTTGTATCAAGCAATACGTTCATAATCTACACACCAAATCTGTCTGACATAGCCTCTTCACGCAAACTTTCTATAGTATTGCCCTCTTTCATTGGACAGATGCCATAGAGACTTGCAAGCGAACGAGAGTCCGCTTTTTCTTCATCTTCGCCCATTTCCATGGCAACATTCATCAGCAACAAACGTTCTACATACGTCTGAACACTGATACCTTTTGCCTTTCTCGCTAAACGCTGTACAAGAGTATCTTCTAAATGTAATGTTAATGCTGTCATTATATATCATATTATGCGTGCAAAATTAAACTTTTTTCTCGAAACTAGCAAATCTTTTGGATTATTTTGTTATCTACATACCGTTTTCCACCTATTCTCTATCAACTAGATAAGAAAAAACGCCGCAGGCATTTCCTCACGGAAGCCTGCGGCGATTATCATTATATAAAAGTTTCAACTTTCGCAAGTTGAGGCTAAAGGGTAAAGGCTAAAAGCTTTAATCCGCTTCTTCACCTTCTGTAGCCTCTGTCACTTGACCATTTGGCCATGGGTCTGGCAGCGTAGTAGGATTTTCAAAAGTTTCTGTTTCCACATGTGGAGAAGTTGCAGCAAGAACAGCCTCTGCATTCAAGCTGTAGATTATCACTTCTGGGTGTATATATTGCTTTTTCATTTTAATACCTCCTGTTTTACTTTACATACTTCTTACCGTTTACAATATATACGCCTGAAGGAAGGTTACTGATGTCTGTACCGTTGGCAACAACACGTCCGTTGATGTCGTAAACCTTTGTTGACTTGGTTACAACGATTACGTTCTGACCATACTCTTCAGCAACAAGTGACTCTATGCTAGTTGCATTCTCAACATCCTCGTCATCAAAGTTCAACATCATCATGACAGGAGCATTCGTAGAGGTGCTGACAGGAACTGGATCCCAACCTACAGTATCAATCCAAGTGCGGAGCGCCTTGATAGATTTCTGCTTTTTAGTGTATTTGAACTCATTACTTGAGATGAACAGAGCACACTTATCGTCGCTCTCTGTAGCACCAGAAGCCATATTGCTATTGTCGTACGAACCAGTGAAAGTAAACGTACAACCATCGTGTGAAGTCGTAGTAGGCACTACACTGTTAGTCTGCAGAGTAACGTCAGAAATAGTCTTTCCAGATGCTACATCCACCGTAGGCTTGACGAATACTGGGCGACCTGCCACAATCATATTATAGAAGTGGTGAGTAAGCTTTACGACATTTCTATGTGTATCAAGATCCGTAAAGTGTACACACTGAGCGCCTTCGCCAAATACCTCTTCAAACTTCTTCTCGTTCATTGAGAATGGGAGAATGAGTGATGCCCAAGTTCCAGCAGTAAATGCACGGTTGAGAGTTACAGGCTTGCTTTCTGAGAGGTAACGACCTGTACCATTCATTGAAGCATTGATGGCAGCAGTGTTAGTCGCACCATCTGCATCATTTTCTAAAGTAAGTGCAGCATCAACTTCCTCTACAGCAGCACGCCAAGCATTTTCTGTTACCTTAAGACGAGCAAGGGAGATAGTAGCATTGTCAGAGCAGATGAAGTACTCCTTACCAGCGAGGGCAGCGAAGTCAATTCGTACTGCTGTTGTACCATCCTTAGTAGTAAAATAAGGATTAGTCTTGTAATCATTTTCGTCTTCTGGATTCATACCAGCAGCAGCGTGTACCCAACCACGTTCTCTAGCTTCCTGAGTAATCTTAGCCTTATTGCTTTCACCATTCATATCAGCACCCTTACAGAATGGAATAGGCTTACCTGTCTCGTCAAGGACATAGATGTTAGCAGCAGTCTCATTCTCTGGAACGATGAATGCACTGATAAACTCATTCTTCATTGGCATGAAGCGGAGGAAAGAACCAGACATTGGGAGAGCAAACTCAAGTTTTCTGTTAGACTCTGTTCCGTTAGCCTGAGCCAATGAGTACACATTATCATCATTGAATGCTGTTGATCCATTTGCGTATGCCTTCTCACTATGCCCCTTAGTCAGTGCCTTGGCAGCTACGTTCCACTGACAGTCAAGTTCTCTTGAGATAGTGCCCCAACCAGAATCCTGACCGTTTTCTCTTTCATCCTGATCAGCAGAGTCGTATGCAGAATCAGCATAGTCAGTAGTCTTTGAAGTTGATGACTTTTTGCCTTCAGTTTTGCTTGTACCAGCCTGCCAGTAGAGACTTGGCGTTGTATATTCCTCTTCGCTCGTAATGCTCTGGAGAGAGTTAAGGAGTGCAGGGTTCTCCTCACGCTGGAACACATAGTCAGCAGGCATCTCGTTAATCCACTGGAGATAGTGGATATTGAGCTGAGAATTCTCTGCTCCTTCATATACAATATAGAGTGACATCTGAGTCTGCTCTGGATCATCATGATCATCATTTGCATTGTCAGTACCATCCCAGAATCCTTCAGTACCATTCTTCTCAAGGTGAGCCTTGAGGTAAACACGATATACCTGCCAATTAGTCTCTGGGTTAGAAAGATTTCTTGTGTCAACAGTAAACTCACGAAGCACATTAACGAATGCATTACCACCGTTAGTAGAACTGAGCACCTTCATCTTTACAGGACCTTCTGGAGCAGAACATGCGATAGTGAACCAACCAGAACCCGTAACATTAACCTTCAGAGCATTTGAAACAACAGGGAAGGTCTCGCGACGATTAGTGCTGAAGTTTGTAGCATACTTCGTAGGATGAGTAAACTCAATATGTTCGTTATTGTCTGTCTCGTCATCCTCATATCCTGCGTGCTTGCCATTGCTTGGACGACCATCGAAAGCAACAACGTCGCCATCAGCCTCACTATAAACGAGGAGGTGGTCTTTGAGCTGTTCTCCGTTAGGACCTACACCGCAGATATATGTACGTCCATCATGTTGATTGTACTTCTTCTTATCAATGTCTGCCTTCTTTGTATTATTGAAAGAAGCAGTACCTAAGTTCCACTGGTATGGTTTGCCCTTACCGAATGGAGTAACATTCACATTTTCATTGTAACCAGTTGTATTAGTACCATTTTCGTTACAGCCATAACCATCTGTACGACCGATAGTAACCTTCAAGTCAGGACGCTTGATGACGATACCTTTAATCCAAACATCATCATGGTCATCGTTGTAATCATTAAGAACATTGTTTTCCTTACGACCTTCATAAGTTACGAATACAACGCAAGTACCATCCTGACCGAGATGCTGCATACGGATGCTGCAGTCAAGCTGCTGGCCATAACTTGTGCCATCCTCATTACGAGTACCGTAGAAGTCCCAATCCTTGAGTTCCCTGATCTCACTATTCAACTGGTCGTTAGTATAGTAAACTCGGAGGACACGACGGTTTGCAGCTGTTGTGTTCACATTCGTAGCAAGCACAGTAAAGTCGAGAGTACCTTCGATCTGCATTGCCATAACACCATGAGAAGGGAAGTCGCCCCTTGTACCGTTGATATACTCTGGCATCATAGCACGACCATAATGGCTGATGTTGATACCCTTACCATCGGTATTGTCAATTGGATATGCGTTATCAGTCTCATTACCAAGGATTACGACATTCTTGCCCTTAATGCTTGAATTGTTAGTATCCTTAGGGCTATTAGCCATATTTACATAAAGCTTTTTCTCACTTGCGTCTGTTGTCGTAGAACCCGCGATAGACGTAATCGTGGTAGGCTGACTCTGTCCATTATTTGTATATCTAAGGACATCATGTAAAGTTCTTGTGTCTCTATTAGGATCTTCTTCTACCTTTTCTACAGTAGGAACAGTAATAGTTGCTATTGGGAGATATTCCTTTGCGAGACCATTGTAGCTCTGACCATATACAGGCTGATAGATAGGATTCAATTTCCTCTCTGCTGGTACATCCGAGAGACCAAGGAGTGTACGAATATCTGTAAAGTAAACATCGTTTTCTACTACACCAGGATTATCCTCACACATACCAGAGTGGAACTCTACGCGATTTACCTTTACGTCAAGTGACTCACTACTCTTTGTAACAACAAGCCTATACTCGTTTACACCAGTTGTAGCAGTAAAGTTGATGTAAAGATCCTTCGCACCCTTACCAGCCTGATAACGCTTAGCAAATACAGGATTTGCATCACCATTCTTAAACAATGATACAAGGAAGTATTCAGTTGAATTTGCAACTGTAGGGGTTTCCATGTTCAGTCTCAGATAGTGAGGAGTACCACCACCTGTTCCTGCAAACTGAAGTGAGTGATAGATATTTTTGTTTTCGTTGGTCTTTGTTGATCCACCATAGGTAAGAACATCTTTAGAGCCTGCAGCACCTTTAACAAATCCGTAGTTACCTGCATTAGCCCAGAAGTTGCTTGAGTCATTAACTCGGAACTTGAGGGTATTATCAACAGAGTTCACTTTATCAGCTTTGTTGAAGAATGCCCACATAGTAGGTGCAACGTCATCACCAGCAGTACCATCCCAATCGAAGTCTGACTGATGATGCATACCAGGAATAGTATAATGATAGAATGCTGCACCACCTTCTTGTGCTTCATGACAATCATATACAATATTATTATTCGTACCTTTTATTTCAAGTGTACCGTTTGTTGCTGCAAATGCTGCACCATTGCGATACATCATATTGTGCGCAATAGTGGTAACGTTTGTTGTTCCGATTTGATCTCTAAAGATACCGTCTTCTGCACCCTGAATAAACAGGAATGGTACAGGCTTCTTACCTGCATGCCAGAGATGTGAGTCGTCGTATGGCACACCACTTACAGATGCTATTGCTGAATAGAAGTCAGCATCCTTGTGAGCGACCTTGAATGCCATAGCACCACCATCACTATAACCTGCGAGGTAGATACGACTGTTATCCACGGTGAGACTGTTAGCATCGTCGTTGATTTTCTTTACGATAGCTCTAAAGAAATCTATGTCATCAGTTGAACTCTCGTCTAACTGCCATGTTCTGTGACCATCACGAACAAGTGCACGAGGATAAACAACAACGAACTTCTTGTCATTATTATCCTTCTCTAAGTCAGCGATAGGGTTGAAATCTGTGCGTCCTACATAATAATCATAGTCTTTACGGTGAAGAGAAATAACAACACCGACATTGCCAGAGATACCTTCTGGAGCATAAACGTCATACTGACGTGTTGTTCCGTTGACATCGACTGTTGCAATAGGATCAACAACCTCTACATGAATCTTTACAAGTTCAGAAGCATGCTTGTGATTGAATGTTGTACACCAAGTAGCATCCTCAATGGCAAAATAGTAATGTCCCTTTGCGAGTTTATTCAATGTTGTACCATCGAATGGAGCCTGAGGGTTATATCTATCATTTGGTATCAATCCCGACTTTACTGAAGTATATGTATTATCAGTAAACTCACGCCAATATCCATTTGTTGCAGATAGTGTCACTGACTCACCCTCGATTACCTTCATATCTGCAGTAGTACCATTATTTAATGCTGGAGTTGTCTTTGCAGCATGCTCACCACCAAAGTTCAGAGTGATAGATGTGAGGGTAAAGTTACCTTTGTGAGCATCAATTTCACCACCGACAAATTTTATTTCTGTTACTTTCTTGAGTTTTTCTTTGTCAGTATCGCTTAAAGTACTTGCGAAAGGATAATTGTAGTCAGAGACATTTCCACCTTCACATACATAAGTAATACCATTGAATGCACCTGCGTCTGCAGTCTTTATAACATTTGTACCTGCAAGAGTCAATGTGTTGAGTTCGTGCAAATCAATCGCCGAAGCAAACTTAACGGTAATTTCGCCATAGTTGCTTGTTATAGAGCCCTGATGAGTAGTTGGATCATAAGTAGCACCACCCCAACCCACAGTAATCTTTGAAAGATCGATAGTGTTGTTTATACAGTCAATGTTTGCAGGGTGAGTTGTGCTCTTAAACTTAGCTGTAATAATAAGGTCATCTATTCCATTACCTGGCTGATGAGTTCCTTTTGACCATGGATTCGCAGAACTTTTTATACCACTTCCATCATCCCATCCAAGGAAAGTATAACCATCAGGCACGCTTGTCTCGAAATATAGTCCATCTACTTTATCATGGTATTTTTTACCACTAACATTTTCCTTTGTTGAAGTATTAGTATAAACTCTAGCTGTCGCACCATTCTCTGCATTTGCAAAAACTCGGAATGCTGACCAGAATTCGGCTTCATAGTTTAAGTCAGAACTGATACTATTAACAGTGGATTCTGATCCCCAATTATGCCAGCCTGTGTCTCCACTAGTTCCAGCATCTCGCCAACCATTCATTACAACATGTTCAGCACCACTACCAGAATCACTTGCATGGAAAACAACTTTTGTACCTTCAGCAACACCTGTTCTTGATCCTCTATACTGAGTTGCATCATCACCAAGAGTAAACCATGCATCACAACCAGTAGCTGATGCACCTTTCATGCCTACTGTCACAATAAAACCAGCAGGGCGAGTAATCTTAAATGTCGCAAAGCCTATTGAATTATCTGGATATGAGCATCTTCCGATACGAATATATTCATTATCCCCATCTTTGATAATCTCACTTGCTTGGATTGTATGATTTATCTCTACGAGCGAACCATTCGCAACGTAAGTTCCAGTTTCTACAACATTGCTACCACCGACTTTAAACTTAATGTCACCTGCAGTATTATAAACCTGATTTGCCCCAATTGTTAAAATATCACCAGGCTTTACATGTCCTGCAGCAAACTGCAATTTGAAGTGCGCGGTCTCTACATCATCTGATTGCAACTTATAGCCATTGTCTCTTTTGACAAAATTTCGAGTTTGATTTTCGTCATTTTTATCCTTGAGACCTTGCGCAAAATAGCTAACTCCACCATTATCGCCTAACGAATAACCATCATCGCCTATTTTTCCATTCTCATAGTCACCACCCCAAGCAGGTGTCGGATTATCATTCGGCATGGAGAAGGTTGAGATAACCGTCTGTCCCCACGACACACTAAAACCTCCCACCAGCATCACTGCCAATAGGAAGAGCATTCTGCTGAACAGAATGTGTTTTTGTTTCTTAAAATTTGTCATTTTATTTTTATTGTTTGTTTTATTTGCAATCGGTTGTTTGTTTTGGGCGATTTATGGTGGGGAGTTGGGTCCCCACCATAATCAAAATTCTTTTAAGGGTTTACAGCAAAATAAATTATGTTGTTTGCTGTGTCAGCGGGCGCAAAGGTAGATATATTTAATAACACGCGTTCATTATACGTAATTCTAAAATAATACCATACGATACATCAGCGTATCTATATGATACAGGATTTATCTTTATTTGAAACACACAAAAATCTTATACCTCTGATTATCAGCGTTTAATAGAAAAAGGAAACTACACAAAGGAATATATAGAAAGAAAGTAACAGAAAATAGTTTCTTTGCGATGCAGAGTTTGCAAAATCGCTCATTTTTCTGAATTGCAAACATTTCCTTATTATGATTTTTGCCATAAGATTATGTAGCACAATTTCTTTTAAAATGATACATACGCATTAAAAAAGTACTGTTCTGCGGAAATTACATTTGCGTATCTCCCAACTATTTCATAACTTTGCACAGGAAAAGCCCCCCAGAAACTTAAATAAATCCAAAATATGAAAAAAACAATACTCACTCTCTTTGCGGCACTAATCTCTCTCTTTGCCGTAGCACAAACACCAGATCCGAACTTCCACATATACCTCTGCTTCGGTCAGTCGAACATGGAGGGAAATGCGCAGCCTGAGAAACAGGACTACGAGAATCTTCCTGACAACTACCTCATGATGGCTGCCGTTGACTTCCCTGCAACTCAGTATTACGGACAGAGAAAGATGGGCAACTGGTATCCTGCCCTCCCTCCTCTCTGCCGCCCAGGAACCGGTCTTTCCGTAGCCGACTACTTCGGCCGCTATATGAGCAAGGCTATGCCTAACAAGACGATTGGAGTGATAAACGTGGCAATCGGTGGTGCTGAGATTGAAATCTTCGACCCTGATCTTATAGATGCTCGCCTCAAGGATAATAAGCCTGACTGGTTCCTCAACTACTGTAAGGCTTACGACAACAAGCCTTACGACCGCCTTATAGCTATGGCTAAGGAAGCACAGAAGAGCGGTGTCATCAAGGGCATCCTGCTCCATCAGGGCGAGAGCAACTGGTCTGACGGCGATGCTTGGCTCAACAAGGTGAAGAAGATTTACAACCTGATGCTCTCCGACCTCGGTCTCAACGCAAAGAACGTGCCGCTGATTGCCGGAGAGACTCGCGGTGCGCTCAACCATATAATAAACAAGCTCCCTACGGCTATCCCTACCTCATACGTGGTTAGTTCAGCCGAATGTGAGCCTAACCCATACGACGACTACCACTTCTCTGCTGCCGGCTACCGTCATTTCGGTTACAAGTATGCGGCAAAGATGTGTGGCATTCTCGGCATCCCTACCCCGGCAGAGTCAAAGTCGGAGGTTCTTCCTGGTCAGGAAGGGGAGAAGATAAACCTCTACACTGGCGAAAAGAAGGTATTCTCTAGACAGAAGTTCAACCTTAGCACCTCTCTCTTGAAGACAGCTGAGGTGGGAGACATCCTCGAAGTTACAATTAATGGTGTTAAGACTGACGCTGCTAACAATGAGTTTGTTACGACTTATACTAACTGTCCAGCAGGCGAAGGCTTGTCTGGCGGCGGCACTCGTCCACTCGGTCAGGACGACAACATGAGCCCTGTCTATATAGGCATCACAAAGGAAATGCTTCCTATCATACAGAAAAACGGTCTGACAATCAGCGGCGGAACATTCAATGTTACGGAGATAAACCTTCTGAAACTTGAGCAAAAGGAGGACGAAAACAAGGTTATCTGGTTTGGAAAGTCTAAGATTCCTACTTACCAGTACATCACTCCAGCGACATTCAAGAACGTGAAGGTGGGCGACGAAATTCGCATTTTCTGCCGCAACCGTGGCTCTAAGCTCCATTTCGGTTGGGCTTTGGACAGCGAAGAATACAAGAATACTCTCGTCAACTACGAATACTATTCTATCGTCGTTACGGAAGCTGACCTTGCTCACCTGCAGACAGAAGGCATGATTGTTGATGGCGACAATGCTGAGCTCCAGAAGATTGAGCATATTGCTGATGCAAACATCATAAAGTCTGTCAGCATAAAGAATAAAGCCGAAAAGCAGACTTTCAACCTTGCAGGTCAGAAGATAAACGACCAGTACAAAGGCGTCGTCGTCCGTAACGGCAAGAAGGTGATGATGAAGTGAAAAGTGAAAAGTGAAAAGTGAAAAATGAAAAGTGGCAATGAAAAGTGAAAAGTGTTGCGCGCCAACCTATTTTTCAATTTTCACTTTTCAATTTTCATTTAAATATACACAAGTAGGAACAAAATACTAACCCTTATAAATATAAATCTTTCATGAAAAGACTTTTTCTTTCCCTCTTCAGTTGTCTGGCTCTCAGCGCAGCTGCACAGAACCCTATTATCAGCGGGCAGTACTCTGCTGACCCTACAGCACGCGTGTTCAACGGGAAGGTGTATCTCTTCCCCTCCCACGACGTTCTGCCACAGACGGAGGACCAAAAGAAGCGCATGTGGTTCTCCATGGGCGACTACCACGTATTCTCTTCAGAGAACCTCACCGACTGGACAGACCACGGTGTAATCGTTGACCAGAACAAAGTGCCTTGGGTGAAGCCTGACTCTTGGTCCATGTGGGCACCCGACTGCGTTGAAAAGAACGGTCGCTACTACTTCTACTTCCCTTCAGCACCGAAGGAAGGTCGTGGCTTCGGCATCGGCGTTGCTATAGCCAACAACCCAGAAGGTCCTTATCGTCCAATGTGGCGACCAATACAGGGCGTCAGTGGCATCGACCCTTCCGTTCTCATCCGTCCTAATGGCGAAGTTTATATGTACTGGGCAGGCGGCAGGATATTCGCTGCAAAGATGAAGGACAACATGATGGAACTCGCTGACAGCGTGAAGATTATGCAAGGCATTCCTAAGGGCTTCGTGGAAGGTCCTTTCGTCTTTGAGCGCAACGGAAAGATATACCTCACCTTCCCATGGGTTGAGGAAGAAGGCGGCACGGAAACCCTCGCATACTGTATGGGCGATGACCCTCTCGGACCTTTCGAATTCAAGGGAAAGATCATGGACAAGTCGCCTACGGGATGCTGGACAAACCACCACTCTATCGTGAACTACAAGGGGCAGGACTATCTCTTCTACCATCACAATGACTACTCTCCACGCCACGACAAAAACCGTTCAGTGCGTGTTGATAGCCTCTTCTTCAATCCTGATGGCACTATACAGAAGGTTAAGCCAACTCTCCGTGGCGTTGGTATAACAGATGCACGCTCAAACATCCAGATTGACCGTTACAGTGCAATCTCTGGCAAGGCTAGCATCGACTACATAGACACTCTCAGCTACTTCGACGGTTGGAAGACAATCTTTGCTAAGGGCAAGGGCTCTATTATATATAATAATGTGGACTTCGGCTCAGAGGCTGTTAAGGAAGCTGTAATCAGAGTGAAGTCTTCTGCATCTGCCACAGTCAAGTTTTTCACACAATCAAAGTCAGATCCAAAGTCAAGGTTGATCGCAACATTCAAGGTTAAGCCTTCAAAAGACTGGAACTGCCAGCGAGTAAACGTTTCAAGCAAAGTATCATCTCTTCAAAATATCATCGTGGAAGCATCAACATCTGGCGTGACAGAAATAGACTGGCTCTCTTTCGACGCTGCTCCTTGGAAGAAGGGCGGTATGCAGACAGGCAAGTATCGCAATCTCCTCTCTGAACTAGGCTACAAGCAGAGCGACATCGACGCTAAGCTCAAGGAATGTTTCTACAACCTTTTCGAAGGTCCAAACAAGGTTTACTTTGAAGTTGGCGACGATATGGGCTATGTCTCTGACGTAAAGAACAACGACGTGCGCACGGAAGGTCAGTCTTACGGCATGATGACAGCCGTTCAGTTCGGCAGAAAGGACATCTTCGACCGACTCTGGCGTTGGGCAAAGAAGTATATGCAGCATCAGAGCGGCGAGCGTGAGGGATACTTCGCATGGTCATGCAAGACTGACGGTACTCGCAACTCCGACGGTCCTGCATCTGACGGCGAGCTCTACTACGTCACTTCACTCATTTTCGCCTCAAACCTCTGGGGCAACGATGGCGAGATAAACTATCTTGCTGAGGCACAGCGCATACTGAACTGCTCTATGGCAAAGCAGGGCATGGACAACGTGGCTCCTTTCATCAACGTAAAGGAAAAGCTCATCACCTTCACTCCAGACCCTAACGGCGCAAAGTTCACTGACCCTTCATACCATCTCCCTGCATTCTACGAGGTATGGGCAAAGTATGCTAATGACGGTCGCTCAGCATTCTGGCGCGAATGTGCCAAGACTTCTCGCGAATATCTCCACAAGAGCGTCCATGAGAAGACAGGCTTGAACCCTGACTATAACAACTTCGACGGTTCTCTCATGCACAGAGGCGGCATTATCGGCGACGCTTTCCGCTATGATTCTTGGCGCGTGCCAATGAACATCGCTCTCGACTACTCTTGGGCTTGCGCAGACAGCGAGTGGCAGCAGCAGTATGCTAAGAAGATTCAGAACTTCTTCTTCTCTCAAGGCATCGACACATACGTTGACCAGTACAATGTTGACGGCACACAGGTAGAGCAGATTCTCCTCGGTGGCAACAAGCCTGAATACCGCAAGCTCCGCCACTCTATCGGTCTTATGGGTACTCTCGCGGCAATCTCTCTCGCAACAACAGACGCAGAGTCGGCAAAGCTCTTCGTCAACAAGTTCTGGAACGCTAAGCACGAACCTTTCGAGGATGGCTACTTTGACGCATACTATGACGGTTTCCTCCGCCTCTTCGCAATGATGCATCTTTCAGGAAACTATAAGGTAATAGCTCCAAAGGATAAATAAACAGAAAACCCTCCCCAGCACTGGGGAGGGTTTTTTACTTAATTCCTGATTCTCTTAAGGAATATCTTATGCGTGATTGATTCCGGCAACTCATCCTCATAGTGCGTAACCATGATGAGAGTCTTGCCCGGGATGAGGGAATAGTCATTGATGATCTGGCGAACCATTCTGCGACGCTGAAGGTCAAGTCCGTGGAGAGGTTCGTCAAGGATAAGCAGATCTGGTGCCTTTACGAATGCTCTGGCAAGGAGAACCATACGCTGTTCGCCACTTGAAAGGGAGAGGAAAGGTCGGTCGGCAAACTCCTCCACGCCGAACACCTTCATCCACTGACGGCAGATGTCATACTCCTCGTCGGTAGGTTTTACGTATAGCCCGATGGAGTCTTTCAGTCCGCTGGCAACGATTCTAATGGAAGCAGCGTTGTAATGGTATGCACGATGCATCTCTGGCGACACATAGCCGATATGTCGCTTTATGTCCCAGATGGTCTCGCCCGTTCCGCGTTTACGTCCGAAGAGCTCTATGTCGCAGGCATACGCCTGAGGATTGTCGGCGCAAACGAGGCTGAGCAGCGTACTCTTTCCAGCACCGTTCTCGCCCGAAAGAGCCCAACGTTCGCCTTTATTAATAGTAAGATTCAGTTCATTCAGGATTGTTCGCTCACCATAGCGGATAGCCACATCGTTGAGTTTTGCCACTGGTTCGCCGATAGCTATAGGCTTTTCCTCAGTCTTAAGACCTATGGTAGTAGAACGTTCCTCGGTGAAAGGGAAAAGCCCTCCGACCTCCCCCACCCCCTCCACATGGAGGGGAGAGATTCCCTCACAAAGAGAGGACTCATATTCACTAAGGAATTCTTCTCTTGTAACCTTCGGCAGCACCTTCATATCCTTGACTGGAACGACGTGAGTGATGAAGTCTGGTATCTCGTCCTCGCGGGATAGTACAAGGATGATTTGCAACTTACGTTCATCGGAGAGAGTAAGGAGAAGCGTGCGGAGCTGATCGCGCGTCTCAGCGTCAAGTCCTACAAAAGGATTGTCCATAATGAGCACCTTAGGATCCGTCAGCAACACCTTCGTCAGCTGCAACTTACGAAGCTCGCCGCTGGAGATCATCACGATATACTTGTCAAGCAACGGCTCCAAATGGAACAACTCAAAGAGATGCTCCTTGAAGGCACGACGCTCAGGAGTGTCAGCACCGGTCAACTGATAGGCCAGCTCAATCTGTTCGCCAACGGTTGGCGTGTCCTTGTCAATGTCGTACTGGTTCCAACGCTGCTGAATGTAGTAAGCACCGTCGCTGTCGCCGTACGAATCCTTGAAAGTGATGTACTTGATATTGTCTGACGCCAAGCCCTCAAAGCCGTACTCCACGTCCTGCATCAGGAGCGGATGGGCAGAGATAATGATGTCAACGAGCATAGACTTGCCCGCACCGTTAGGACCTACGATGGCGATGTGCTCGCCTTCAGAGAGATTAAAGTCAACTGGCTCAGCCATTCGCCATTCCGGCTTTCGGCAGACGCCCTTAGAAATATTTATAATGTTCACCATGTTCATTTCATTCAATTTGATTTACCCTCAGCCTTCACTTCGCAGTCCTCCCCCCTGTGGGGGAGTTAGAGGGGGTCTTAGCCTATCCTTATTCTTAGTAGCGAAGTCCTTCCATGAAGAGTAGCTCTTGCCCGTATTCACCGGACGACTTGCCTGAAGATAGTGGCAGTAAGCGGCAGCGAGTGCATCCGTGGCATCCATGAATTTAGGCATTTCTCCTGGGTCGAGGTTCAGCAGACGAACCAGCATTCCTGCCACCTGCTCCTTAGAAGCTGTACCCTTACCAGTGATAGCCATCTTTATCTTCATCGGCGCATACTCACTGATCGGGATGTCTCGCTGAATGGCAGCAGCTATTGCAACGCCCTGCGCACGACCGAGCTTCAGCATCGACTGCACGTTCTTTCCGAAGAAAGGAGCCTCAATAGCCATCTCATCAGGCAGATACTCCTTAATGATGCCCGTCACACGTTCGAATATCCTGCCCAGTCGGAGGTAAGGATCCTCCTCCTTTCGCATGTCTATCACGCCCATGGCTATCATCTCCGCCTTGTTCCTCACAACGCGGATCACGCCATAACCCATGACGTTCGTTCCCGGGTCAATTCCCAATATTATCTTTTCTGCAGGAGTAGGCATTTTACAGATTTACAATTGTTTTTTATTTTTAATTATGGAAGGTCAGTGATTACAGCGAGAAATAAACCGCCTCTGGATGTGGCAGGTAAAGACCTGACACAGAAGCCTGCGGATACATCGCACCATTCTCCGTAAGGGTGATGCCGATGGCACTGTAATCTATCAGCTTTGCAAGATGGAAGATTGCCTTCTGATCAGGCAATGACGGATAGCCTACAGCCGGACGAATGCCATGCCAGTCATTGTTTTCGGCAAGCTCATGACTGAGATATTCCGATGCAGCCTCTGCAAGGCGGTCGCCAATGGTCTGCATGAGAAGCATTTCGTAGTCATCATTGCCCTCAGCTTTCATTGCCTCCAAACGGCTGACGAAAGTCTCCGACATTGTTGCGGCGAAGACTCCCACATAGTCGTTACCCAGCGGTGAAACGTAATCGCAGAGCGAGAGACACTGCTCACGACGAATGCCGTTGGCTGTCATGATAGGCTGTCGTGGAGTCGGAAGACTGTCTATGCCGAACTCTATGCTGTCAGCCTTGCCTCTTGCAGGATAGAATGCCTGTAGAGTACGCACGGAATATTGGTCATCTTCAGCCATTCTTTGCAGACGCTCCTCTGCATCAGCACGCAGCAAGCGACCTTCCTCGCTGTCTTCCTTCACACGCCAAGCCCAGTAGAAATAGAGCCAGTCGATGTATGGGATAAGCGTCTTTACGCTAACGGTCTGTTCCTTGCCCTGTCCAACGAATGGTGGCTTAACAGGAGTGTAGCTTTGCCAGTCGCAAGAGAAGCGGCGTTGAAGAGGAGTGAGTTCGCCAAGGGCATCGCTCGTAGCACGCTGAATGACGAGTCGTTGTTCCTTCTTATGTTGCGCCATGCGTATGCGCTGTTGGCGAGAGCGGTTTCGTAGCATTATTTCCTCACGCTGCTGAGGATCCATGAGTTGCATTGCAACGACAGGGTTCTGCGAAGCATCTTTCATGTGGAACACGCCACCAGCGTAGAGCGGTGCAAGTTTCACTGCTGTATGAATCTCGGATGTTGTGGCACCGCCCACGAAGAGCGGTATCTTCAAGCCAACTTTCTGCATAGCCTCAGCCACGCGACACATCTCGTCAAGACTCGGTGTGATGAGTCCTGAAAGACAAACGATGTCCACATTATTCTTTATAGCCTCCTCAACGATCTTTTCCGTAGGCACCATAACGCCAAGGTCTATGACGCGAAAACCATTACATGCCAATACAACGCCAACGATGTTCTTGCCTATATCGTGGACGTCGCCCTTGACGGTGGCGAGGAGGATCAGCCCCCCTCCGTCTCCCCCCCTTAGGGGGGAGGGATTATTATTAGGATTTGACTGGAAATCAATTTCTACCGCAGAGTCATATTTTTGACTCCCTCCCCTAGGGGGGAGGGCTGGGGTGGGGCTTAGGAGTATTTCCACCGCCTTCTTCATTGTACGAGCCGTCTTAACAACCTGTGGTAGGAACATCTTACCCTCGCCAAAGAGTTTTCCGACGGTGTTCATGCCGCTCATCAGCGGACCGGAGATTATTTCAAGAGGCGTTTTGCCTTCAGCAAGAAGGGCGTTGAGGTCGGCTTCGAGGTTGGTTGTTATGCCTTTTATGAGGGCGTCCTCGAGCCCCCCACCGGCTCCCCCCCTTAGGGGGGAGGGGTTATTATTAGGATTTGACTGGAAATCAATTTCTACCGCAGAGTCATATTTTTGACTCCCTCCCCTAGGGGGGAGGGCTGGGGTGGGGCTCATCTCTACAAGCCTTTCACTGGCATCCTCGCTGGTGTTCATGATGACTGCGGTGATGGCATCGCGAAGTTCTGGAGCAATGGTCTCATATTTCACTGCCGTGGCAGGATTCATGATAGCCATGTTCATGCCGACCTTCGTAGCCAAGTGCAGGAACACGGAGTGCATAGCCTCGCGCAGATAGTTGTTTCCACGGAAGGCGAAGGAGAGGTTTGAGAGTCCACCGCTAATGCGAGCACCAGGGAGATTGGTACTTATCCATTCTGCTGCGCGAATGAAGTCGCGAGCATAGTTTGCGTGCTCTGCCATACCCGTAGCAATTGTCAGCACGTTAGGATCGAAGATTATATCGCAAGGATTGATGCCCACTTGCTCTGTAAGCAATTTGTAAGCACGCTCAGCTATGGCGATGCGGCGGTCATAGTCGTTTGCCTGACCGTCCTCATCAAAGAGCATCACTATGATTGCTGCACCCAGTCGTTTGCATACCTTTGCCTGCTCAATAAAAACCTTTTCGCCCTGCTTGAGGGAGATGGAATTGACGATACATTTGCCCTGACAGCACTTCAAGCCAGCTTCTATAACATCGAAGCGACTGCTGTCAACCATTATAGGTACGCGACAGATGGAAGGGTCGGAGGCAAGGAGATTGAGGAATGTAGTCATCTCCTGCTTGGCATCGAGAAGACCATCGTCCATGTTCACGTCAATAACCATTGCGCCCTTCTCCACCTGAGTGCGGGCAATGTCAAGAGCTTCATCGTATTTCTTTTCGTTGATTAGTCGGAGGAACTTACGCGAACCAGCCACATTACAACGTTCACCTACGACGACGAAGTCTGAGGGAGAGTAGGTAAAAGCCTCCAAACCGGAGACTTTTAATTGAGCCCCCCCGACCCCCTCCGTCTCCCCCACAGGGGGGAGGGAAGACAATTGAGAATTATCAATTAGCTCGCTAAGAGCTGCAATGTGCTCTGGCGTAGTACCACAGCAGCCACCGATTACGTTAACAAGACCTTCCTCCTGCATCGGACGAATCTGACGCACCATGTCTTTTGGCGTGTCGTCGTATTCGCCAAACTGATTTGGCAGACCTGCGTTAGGATGGCACGAGATATAGCCGTTCCAGCAGCTGCGCATCCTGCGTAGATAAGGTATCATAGCCTCTGCACCAAGTCCGCAGTT
>JAZLKJ010000107.1:0-14884 GCA_045597565.1 Prevotella sp.
CAAGGATACCGTGAGGATTATAATAGTCGTAGCAATCGGAACACCATTCCGAAACATTGCCTGTCATATCATATATGCCAAGTTCGTTTGGTTGTTTGGTTCCTACTGTATGAATCTGTCTATTTGAATTGTAATTGTACCATGCAATATCACCTATGTTGTCACTACCGCTATACTTGTAGCCACGGCTATTGTTACCACCACGTGCTGCAAACTCCCATTGAGCCTCAGTTGGTAGCTTGAATGTGCGTCCTGTTTGTGCATTCAGTTTCTCTATAAATTCCTGACACTTCTGCCAAGTGATAGAGATCTCAGGAAGATTATCACCTTCCCAATGAGTGCTTGAAGCTGGATTATTGCCCATTACAGCCTGCCATAATGCCTGAGTAACCTCAGTCTGACCGATATAATAATCACTAAGAGTCACTTGCTGTGCTGGCTTCTTGTCACTTGTATCATTCGAACCGGGATCTGATGTTGCGTCCATCATTATAGATCCACCGGAAACAAAGACCATCTTGTATTGATTGCCGCCAAACACAATGCTGTTGCTGCTTGCGTCATAGGACACATTGACGGTTTTTGGCTGATTCGCCTTCGGCTGCTGCTTCGGCTTCTCTGATGCTATTGTTTGTAGCTTTGACTTTGTATCCTGTGGCTTAGGGTGGTTGCCCTTATACTGACACTTTGAAATAACCTTTCCACAAGAAGCGCACTTATTTTCTACTGGCGGGGCGGGGTGATTGCCCTTATAAGGACATTGCACCTTCAGTTTACCACAAACAGCGCACTTCTGGCGTGTAATGGTCTGACTAGCTGCGCTTAGCGTGCAGAGGCAGAGGAGGAAGAGTATTATTTTTGTTTTCATCGTTATGTATATAATGCATGTTTATGGTCGAATGTGAACTGTCCCATATTGCTAATGATTTATATATGAATATTCCAGATATTCTGGAATTGTGCAAAGGTACATCTTTCTTCGTTATTCTGCAAACAAATTCACGAAATTATAAACATTCCACTTAAATTTACACACTCTCATACCTCAACACCTCCAAATCAAACCTTCCGTAATAGAAAAAGCAAGACATTGAGTACATCAGCTGTGTACGCAGTGCCTTGCTTTTGTAATGTGAGAGAACGCCAAGGAAAGAGTTCAGAGAGGAACGCAGACGCAAAAATGTTTCTTCATGGCGAGTGGCGTCATAAACTTCAACGCTCTTATTCAATGCCTTGACCTTTCTGGTCATACGCTTCAGACAACAATTACTCACATACCTTCTCCACGGTTTCAGATATGCACCAAGAAACTCAACTCCATACCTGACATCAAGCACCTTCAGTTTCCCCTCATGCAAGATTAATCCAAGATGCACACGAAGAAAAAATCTCACTTTTTGCACCAACGAACGAAGCCATTCTTTACTTGCACTTACCACATAAAAGTCATCCACATATCTGCCATAATGCTTACACCCTAACTCTCGCTTCATATAGTCGTCAAGTTCACCGAGATAGACATTGCTGAACAGCTGGCTCGTAAGGTTTCCTATCGGCAGTCCGCATCCCTCCTCGCTATGAAAAAGACTTTTGTCATGAGGAAGGTCTTTCCAGTCTTCTTCTCTTCCCTTTATTCTGCAATCAACAACAGGATTCAGCAATACAATCTCTCTTGTCAGATAATAGACAAAATCCATATCGACCAACTCTCCCCATGTTTTCTTCTGCTCCTTCCCCACTCTATGACTCGCCATCTTCTGCAGCCGTTTCATACAAATCTCCAGTAGTCGCTCACGGTTTATGTGCATAAAGTATCCACGAATATCCATCTTCATCACATAGCAGTCTTCCTGATAGTTCTGACTCTCTTGGCGGATATGGTGCTCCAGTCGGCGGATGCCATAGTGAGTGCCACGTCCTTTTATGCATGAGTAGGAATCTTGAATGAATGTTCGCTCCAGCATCGTGTGCGTATAATTATAATAAAGGTGGTGGACAATGCGATCACGAAATTCTGCGGCAAAGACCTCTCGCTTCTTCGGATCGCAGATTATGAAGCAAGTTGAAGGGCGAGGTCTATAGGTTCGCGTCCAAAGTTCATGGCAAAGTTCTGCCAGATTATGCTCAAGGCGAGCCTCAAAGTGCTTAACGTAAGACTTACTTCCCTTATGCCGACGAGCATCATAATAAGCCTGATGAAGGTCTTGAAGAAGTTGGGAGTAAGTTAGTTTGTATGTTTTCATGTTGTTCCTAAGAAGTTTATAAAACATATAGTAGAATAAACGAACAGTAAGTTCTAGGAGCTACGGGCAAACGCCACGCACAGAGAAGCCGTTGTTGCGATTGTTGTTGTTCCAGTCAACATTGCCCGAATTGAAGTTGAGGTTGTACGCGTTGTTCGAGTTAGACTCGTTGAGCGACGACGACCAGTAGTTGCCGTTGGAACCGGCATTGTTGAGCGAACTGTCGTTGCGATAGCCAGCAGCAGGAAGGAAAATCTGATAAGCGACGGTGACAATCTGATACTGATGAGAGAAAGAATCCACTTGTCGTTTAGGAAGCCATCTTTCATTTACGTGTTTTCTACAATTCCATTTTGGAACCATAGCATGTCACCTATGAATTCACCTCATTTATTCTAATGTTTCTTTTTCAGAGTTTTAAATCAGCCGCGCAAGATTCTGCTTAGCCTCTGCCACGAACAGCATACACTCTATCGGAGTCTTCTGCTCTAGGGGGAAAGCAAGTATCTGCTGCATGATAGACGTTAACGTGTTTGGTGATTTCTGAAAAGACATCTTACCATCAGTAACTTCATGAGCATTCTCTTTTTGCTTCGCATTACTGATTGTGAGCGGAATAGAAGATTTCCAGACTTCGTAATCTGTGCTCATCATTTCTATTACCATATCCTCTGGCACCATATTAGTTGGAAGTAGAACATCAATTGCCTTTTCACCAACCTCCTGACGAGGATAATCTCCAAAGTACTTTTCCAAACTTGTCAATGGGAAACCCACGAAGAGAACTGAATCTTCTATCCCCTTCAAGTTCTTGTGAGTAACCTTAAACTGCTGAATGAATCTGTGACATAGCCATGCGCTCCAATTGTACGCTCTGTAGAACGTACCCTCTTGATAGAGGTGGATTACATTTCGCGTCACTTCTGACCGTTCTTTTTCGGTCTGAACAATTTGAATGATTTGTGACATAATGATTTTGAATTAGTTATTATTTAGTTCATTATATATAAGCGCAAGAGTTCTGCTAAGGAGTATGCGAAGAGTGGCCCTTGGAGGGAGGCCACTCCCTTTCGCATACCCCTTAGCAGAACTCTAAGGGATAAAGGTTAGGGCTATGAGGTAATTCTGGGAGCTACGGGCAAACGCCACGCACAGAGAAGCCGTAGTTGCGATAGCTGTCGTACCAGTCAACATAGCCCGAACCGAAGTAGAGGACGTACGCGCTGAACGAGCTAGACTCGTAGAGCGACGACGACCAGCAGCCGCCGTAGGAACCGGCACTGCTGAGCGAACTGCCGAGGCGATAGCCAGCAGCAGGAAGGAAAATTGCATTCCCACTCGGACCCATCACAACATAACCGTTATGACCGCCATAGGTTGTCCAAATCCAAGAACATTTCTCTCGCAATTCATCTTGCTCTGCCTTTGTAGGCATACGCCAATCGCCCCCCATCTTAACATGGGCAACATCATCATCTGGGTCAAGCGTTGTCTTCTTATTTGTGGCATACTTACCATAGTTAGAATCAAAATATGTATCCCAAGAATAATTACTCTTTTCTTCAGTTTCACCCCAAGCATAATAGCCGCCATAATCCTCAGGATTATTTGCACCTACATTTGTAGCAGCCCACTTCACACTCAAGCCGAGATCAACAGCACCGCTTGTTGCGAGTGTTGGCATTTTGGCAACTAGTGTCTTGGTAGCTCCATAGTGAGCAGTGCCATCTATCTTAACGTATGAGCGATAATAGATTGTACCGAAAACCTTAAACATGTTTAATGTATAGCAATTTTCATCATCCACCTCATTTGTGGTAACAGTATTATCGCTAATTGTTGGAACTTCGTTTGTTGTGCTCCAGCATACACCAAGTTCAAGTTTGCTGTATGCACCGCCGCCAATGGTAAGCTTTGACTTTATGTTTCCTACAGCATCAACATCTCCTGTCTCAACGACATTATCTTCGGAAGTCTTGAAAGAGGAAACCTGACCGTAGAACACGGTACCATCCATTTCTGCGTATGGACGATAGTAATAGACGGTGTTACCTTCAAGACCGCGGAGTGTAGTAGAATAAACGCCGGAAGCATCCTTCGATGATACACTCTGTCGGGTAGTTGGCTCGGCTGTGGTGCCGTAGCAGATGCCGTAGCTCAAGCGCTGATAAACTGACGATTCCTCTACTATCATCTGAGCTGACACCTTTGCTGAGTAGCAATTTACGTTTGTGGCATCGCCAGTATAGAAGGTAACATTGCCTTTCTGCGAGAGAGTGGTGAAGCTCTTCACCTCGCCGAGGAAGTATATGCCGCTCTGATATACGAAAGAGCGATACTGATATGTGGTATTCTCCTTGAGATCGGTGAGCTGGACGGTATATTTGCCGTCGCTGCCTACATTATACTTGCTGACGGTAACCTGAGTGCCGTTTGACTTTGAAGGTGTGCCGCTGGCAGTATAGATAACACCGATTTTAAGGTCGGTGGCAAGATTGTCAAGAATGTTGTTGGCATAGCATATTACCTTTCTTCATTAATCGTTGAGTCACAGCAGCCACAAGCATTGACATGAACGGACTGACATAATTGAATACGCAATAAGGCAGATAGTCGAGTGTGGCGATGCCCAGAACTGCCGACTGCGTCATACCACAACTGTTCCACGGAATAAGTGGAGAAGTAATGGTGGTAGAATCTTCTATTGTTCGCGAAAGCAGTTTCGACTCAAAGCCTCCGCGCTTATAGGTATCCTTGTAGATGCTGCCAGTAAGGATGATTGAAGTGTACTGGTCGCAAGTGGTAAGGTTGAGTCCGACGCCAGTGAAGACGGTTGACGAAACCAACGCCAAGCGACCGCGAACATATTTCGTGAGCGCAGACATTGTTGCCTGCAGCATGCCGCTATAGAACATTGACGCACCGAAACAGATGGCACAGATAATGAGCCAAACGGTGTTGCTCATGCCCACCATTCCGCCAGTGGAAGTAAGGTCGTTGAGCAGTTCGTTATCAAAATGGAAATCCGTACCGCGAACATAAGCTGTAGCCACGCCCTTAATCATGGAACGAAGACTGACGGAATCTTCGCCAGCAAGTGTCGCCGTAATCTCTGGCTGAAGGAAAACTGCCATTATTCCGGAAAGAAGGGATGATGCAAACAGCGTTATGAGAGCCGGCACCTTCTTTACGATCATAAATAAAGTTACAACAGGCACAATGAGAGTCCATAAGCTGATATTGAATGTTTCGCCAAGAAGCTGCACCTGCCTGATATCCTGAACACTATCTCCAGAGGAAAGACCGAAACCTGCTACAAGAAAAACTATCAGCGCAATGGTAAGCGATGGAATAGTAGTGCCAAGCATGTAGCGGACATGAGTGAAGAGCGGTGTTCCTGTAGTAGAAGAAGAGAGAACTGTAGTTTCACTCAGCGGCGAAATCTTATCGCCGAAATAGGCTCCTGAGATAATAGCTCCGGCTGTCCATCCTTGTGGTACTCCAAGCGCAGTTCCTATACCGAATAATGCCACACCGATTGTTGCAATACAAGACCACGAGCTGCCCGTCACAAGCGAAATGACGGAGCAGATAACGCAAGTGGTCAGCAAGAAGATGTTCGGAGAAAGCACCTCCACGCCGTAATAAATCATGGTAGGCACTGCCCCGCAAAGCATCCACGAGGCAGAGAGCATACCAATCATCAACACAATGGCAAGGGACTCGGTTGTCTCCCCCATCATCTTGGAAAGTGTGGAGATATAGTCTTTCCAGCTATTCTTGTAAAAGCCTATGGATATACAGAGAGACAAGGCGGTTGCAAAGAACATGGAGAGCTGAGAGCCTCCGCCAGAAATATCGCCATCGAAAACATAGAGAGCAATTGCGATGAACAAGATAAGAGAGAGCAGCGGAACAAGACCAATCAATGGATGTGGTTTCTTTTTTTCCATTTTGCAAAATTATATCTTTGTAACGGCTTAAGCTATCTTCTCTTCTTGCCGCCAGTAATAAATGAACGGACAATACCACGGATAATGGTAGGAATACCGAGGAAAGTGATAATCTTCATAATAGTAGATTTGCGCTTCTTGGCTTCCTTTTCCTTCTCCTTTTCTTCTTTTTCCTTCTGCTTGGCAGCTTCTTTCTCAGCCTTCTCCTTTTCCTTAGCTTCTATGGCAGCCTGCTTCTCAGCTTCCTTTGCAGCAGCGGCTTCCTCCTTAGCCTTTACCTCTGCTTCCTGCTGAGCGAGAAGAGTCTCATAGATAGACTCGCGATCCTTTGCCTTCTCGTACTCGCCATAGATGTCGCTGTTCTGGATAGCGGCTGTGCGCTGCTCTGGAGTAATTGCACCTATCTGACTGAGAGGGAAGAGAATCTTAGCCTGCTCAACCATCATAGGAGCGCCCTTCTCGTCAAGGAACGAAACGAGAGCCTCGCCAGTGCCGAGATTCTGAATAGCATCCTCCGTCTTGAAAGCAGGATTCTCACGGAAAGTCTGAGCAGCAGCCTTCACGCCCTTCTGGTCTTTTGGAGTAAAAGCACGAAGAGCATGCTGTACACGGTTTCCGAGCTGACCGAGAATATTGTCTGGAATATCGGCTGGATTCTGAGTGATAAAGTATATGCCGACGCCCTTTGAACGGATAAGACGGACAATGCGCTCAACCGATTCCAGCACAGCTGATGAAGCATCGGCAAAAAGAGTATGTGCTTCGTCAAAGAAGAAGATGAGCTTTGGTAATGGCTGATCTCCGACTTCAGGAAGACGATTATATATTTGATTGAGCAGACAGAAAAGGAACGAAGAATAAAGCTTTGGCTTTGTGAAAAGCTCGTCGGCTGCGAGAACATTCATTATGCCCTTACCACCTTTCTTGCCCATGAGTTCTGTAACATCAAGAGCAGGTTCACCGAAGAATTTATCTCCGCCCTGTGTCTCCAAAGCAAGCAATGAACGCTGAATGGCACCCACTGATTGTGATGCAATGTTGCCATACTGGTTTGTAAATTCCTTAGCATGCTCGCCAACATAATTGAGCAACATGCGAAGGTCTTTTGTATCAATAATATCCCATGCTGGATTGTTATCGTTCTCAGCCTTCTTGTCGGCTGCAATCTTCATGGCAATATTAAGCACACCAGCCTGAGTATCATTGAGTTCAAGCATACGAGAGAGAAGCACAGCGTCCATGTCGCAGATCTTCATGCGCAAAGGATGGCCTTGCTTGCCGAAGACATCAAAAAAACGAACAGGGCAAGCCTCAAACTCTGGATTTGGCACCTCGAATTCGTCTTTTCTCTTCTCTATAAAGCCGCTCATCTGACCAGCTTGTGAGATACCAGAGAGGTCGCCCTTCATATCTGCCATAAAGCAAGGCACGCCTGCCTGAGAGAATGTTTCTGCTATAACTTGTAGGGTAACGGTCTTACCTGTACCTGTTGCACCAGCAATAAGTCCATGGCGATTAGCCATTTTACCATTCATGCAGATTCGCTTATCAGAGTGTGCGATGTAAAGTTCTTCGTTTTGATACATAAAATATTAGCCCCTCAAGCTCCCCCAAGGGGAGATGTTAATAGCTTTGTTGGGATTTAAGTTTATAAAAATATTAATAATGGAATGTTCAGATTCTTAATACAGCCTCTAAGTCTATTAAAAGTTCCCCCTTCGGGGGCTAGGGGGCTTTATTTCTTTTTCTTGCCACCACTCTTAGAGTTGTCAAACTTGTTGCGGTCGCGCTTCTTGCTATAATCAGGGTCGTAGTGACGCCAATCTTCAAAATTGCATCTCGACTCAATGGCAGCCTCGCCTGGTAATCCCTTGAAAAAGTCCAAGCCAGTTCTTTGCTCTACCTCGTCAATCGAGCAAACATATGAGTCCATTTCATGGTGCTTGCCTACATTATTATATATAAAGCCAAGTCCTGCAGGATTATCGCCTGTACGGACTACACACTTGAAGAAAGCATCTGGCACTCCGACCTTTCCACTAATGCGCTTTGTAACGCGATTTCCATTATAAATCGGGCCACAAACGATATAAACCTCACCATAAGTCTTAGCCCAAAGACGGCAAGCTTGCTCAAGGTCGTTCCAATCGCCAGTGTTGAGATTATGGTTCTGCGGACAGATATTAGAGAGTTTGAAAGTCTGAGACATAGCCTTACCGCTCCACTGATTGTCGCCTGCTGGACACATGTGTCCTCGATCGTAACCAGACTGTATGTAGTCTTGATGAGTAGCTCTTTCGCCACGAACCTCGTTGTCTTCAACAAACTTCTGTCCGTTTCGCTTCACATTGCCATAACAATGGTCGCGGGTAAGTCGCCAATAAACCCAGTTACAATTCACCCAATCTTTATTATAAGATAATGTGTAAGCTTCACGAATGATAATCTGTTCTGACCTATTCGTAGCACGAGCAGGCTGATATTTCAAAGGTGAAGAGACAGACTTGTCATAGAATCCTTTAGCCTCAACCTGTACCGAATCAGCAGAATCGGAAACAGGCTTTTCCTGCATAGTACAGCCACAGCAAATGAAGGAAAGAAGGAGTGATATTGATATAAATAGTTTCATTAATGGTATTTCTTTTTGTGCAAAGTTATACTTTTTTACACAAAAAAGTCATTTTTCCTTGATTTTTTTTGTTTATTTCAATTAAATGCTATAACTTTGCCAAAAATATCAACAAAAAACACATAATACTATGAGAAAAAACTTCGGCTCTAAGCCTTGGACTTATCCACAACCAGTATTCATTCTTGCCGCTTATGACAGCGATGGCAAAGTGCAGCTCATGAACGCAGCATGGGGCGGTATTGACAATAACGACCGTATCAATCTTTGTGTTTCTAAGGAGCACATGACTGTTAAGTCTCTTCTCCAGGCACAGGCTTTCACTGTAAGCATGGGCACAAAGTCTCAAATGATACAGTGCGACTACGTAGGTGTTGTTTCTGGCACTAAAGAACCAGAGAAGTTTAAGAAGACAGGTTGGCATCAGGAGAAGTCTATGTACGTAAACGCTCCTATCATCACTGAGCTTCCTATGACTCTTGAATGTACTCTCGTTTCTTACGACGAATACACTGGACACCTTGTAGGCGAAATTCAGAATGTTTCTGCCGACGAATGCATCCTCAACGAGAAGGGAAAGATTGACCCTGCAAAGCTTCAGCCAATTTCCTTTGACCCAGTTCACAATGACTATCTCGTTGTAGGTGAAAAGGTGGGCAATGCATTCCGCGATGGTCTCTCAATCAAGTAAACAAGGCTAAATTAGCGCCAAACCTACTGATACTATTTTTTTCAAAAAAAATCCTATTACACTGATACTATTTCGTAAAAAGAGGAAAAAAACAAGCACCTAGCTTGATTTTTTCCTCTTTTTTCTTGCGCATTTGTCAAATTAATACTATTTTTGCCGACAAAATACTACAATCATTTTGTAAAAACTAACAAAAAAACATGAAAAGACAATCCTTTTTATTACTATTACTTACCATTTTCGTTACAGCATTCGCCCAAATTCGTGGCAACGAAATAGAAGTTCTCGTAACACTTGACCGCGAAGGTTGGACATACAAATGCGGCGAACAGGCTAAATTCCAAATACAAGTTCTGAAATCAGGCTCATTGCTTAAAGGTGCTGTCGTTGACTACAAAATGGGTGCCGAGATGTACGAGAACATAGAGAAGAAGGATGTTGTCTTGAAAGATGGCTCTCTCTCACTCAAAGGCACAATGAAGACACCAGGCTTCTACCGCCTGACCGTAAACGCAAAACTTGGCGACAAAACTTATGAAGGCATGGCAACAGCGGCTTTTGAACCAGAGAAGCTGATGCCACAGACTGACTGTCCAAAAGACTTTGACGAATTCTGGAGCAAGGCGTTGAAAGATGCCCGAGATAATACTCCGCTTGAATCTACTCGCCGTCTGCTGCCAGAATATTGCACCGATAAAGTTAATGTCTATGAGGTAAGCTATCAGACAAACCGTTGGGACTCACGTTTCTACGGTATTCTCTGTATGCCAACTAAGCCAGGAAAATATCCTTGTATGTACAAAGTGCCTGGAGCTGGTTGCCGCGCATACTATGGCGATGTTTATCAGGCTTCAAGAGGCTGCATCGTACTTGAAGTGGGCATTCACGGTGTGCCAGTAACAAATAAGGATCCTTTCTACAAGCAACTTCAGAACGGTCCGCTGTACAACTATTGGACTTTCCAGAACAACAATAAGGATGAATTCTATTACAAGCGCGTAATCATCGGTGCTGTCCGTGGTATCGATTATATTGCCTCTCTACCAGAATGGGACGGCAAAAATATTGGCGTTCTCGGCAGCAGTCAGGGCGGTTGGCTTACGATAGCAACTACTGCTCTTGACAAGCGAGTAAGTTGCTACGCACCAGTGCATGCTGCTCTCTGCGACCACACAGCATCTCTGAAGAATATTGCTTGCGGTTGGCCACATTATTTCTATTACGATAAAAACTCTCGCGACCCAAAGGTCATTGAGACTGTAAAATACTATGACGGAGTAAACTTCGCAAAACGCATCACTCAGCCAGGCTGGTTCTCTTTCGGTTACAACGACGATGTTGTCCCTCCTACAACTTGCTGGGCCACATACAACATCGTGAGCGGTCCAAAGGAAATCCACCCTTACGTCAAGACAAAGCACTTCTGGTATCAGGAGCAGTACGACGAATGGATCGGCTGGATCAATAAGCAGATGGGGGTTCAGTAAATGCGTAATTCTTAATGAATATGAAAAGACTCACTATAATATTTGCTTCCCTGATGATTACACTCGGAAGCTTCGCACAAACTCCAGCCGAAAAGCTTCTCAATCGCATGGCTAAGATTCAGAAGAAGGGTTACATGTACGGACATCAGGACGATCCATTCTACGGCATAACTTGGGATTGGGACAACGATCGCTCTGACACTTACGAACTCGTTGGCGACTACCCTGGCGTAATGGGCTTCGACCTCGGCGGTCTTGAGGTTGGCGACGCAAAGAACCTCGACTCAGTGCCTTTCGTTCGCATTCACGACGAAATCATAAAGCACCACGAGCGCGGCGGTATCATCACTCTCTCATGGCATCCACGCAACCCGCTCCTCGGCACTACAGCATGGATTGGCAACGATTCTGTAGCATATAAAGAGGCTCTCGCAGCACTCTGCAAAATTAAGCAGTGCAACATAGCGAAGCAGGTTGACAATCCGATGCATACTGTAAAGGAGATTCTTCCTGGTGGCAAGTGCAATGCTAAGTTCCAGCAGTGGCTTCAGCGCATCACAGACTTCCTCCTCTCTCTCAAGGACAGCAAGGGCAACCAGATTCCTGTCATCTTCCGTCCATGGCATGAGAACACAGGCTCATGGTTCTGGTGGGGTAAGGACTGCTGTTCTACAAAGGAATATCTCGATCTCTGGACTTTGACAGAGGACTTCATCGGTGGTCAGGGCAACCTCAAGGACTGCATCGTATGGTCTTACTCTCCAAGCTGGGCAAGTCCTGCAGCTCTTGAGCGCTATCCTGGCGACGACCGCATACAGCTCCTCGGCACCGACGTTTACCAGTGGGGAACTGAGGCAGACTTCATGAACCAGGTAGAAACAGAGATGAAGCTCCTCACTGCTGAGGCTCAGAAGCGTGGCAAGATCTGCGCCATCACAGAATGTGGCTATCAGAACTCACCAGACGCTACCTGGTGGCAGCGTGTCTTCAAGCCAATCGTTGAGAAGTACCAGTTCTCTTACCTCCTCCCATGGCGCAACTACTCAGGCGAACACTTCGGTGCATCGAAGGACGCCAAGACTGCCGACGACTTCAAGGCATGGGCAGCACAGAAGAACTTCCTCTTCCTCAAGGACATAAAGAAGGTGAAATAAAAGACCCACCCCCAACCCCTCCCTTATAAGGAGGGGAGGAATTAGCTTTAATCCCGAAAACTCGAATCTTCGAAACATCGAAAAAACGAAAAAACGAAACCCTCGAAATCTCGAAATCTCGAAATCTCGATCCCCCGAAAAAATAACTCTATGACATATACTGAAAAGATTTCCGCCCTTCGTGCCCACCACGAGGAACTTCTCACTCGCCCAAACAAGATGGTTGAGTGGGGAAACGGCATCTACGACCGTTACGAGAACCCTATCCTCACCGCTGAGCATACTCCACTCGAGTGGCGTTACGACTTCAACGAGAAGGACAACCCTTACCTCATGCAGCGCATCATGATGAACGCTACGCTCAATTCCGGTGCTATCAAGATGAATGGCAAGTATCTGCTTGTTGTTCGCGTGGAAGGTGCCGACAGAAAGTCGTTCTTCGCATTTGCAGAATCACCTAACGGCATTGATAATTTCCGCTTCTGGGAAGAGCCTATCACAATGCCTGAGGATGTCATTCCTGCCACAAACGTCTATGACATGCGACTCACACAGCACGAAGATGGCTGGATCTACGGCGTGTTCTGTGCTGAGCGTCACGACGATTCTAAACCAAACGATCTCTCTGCTGCCACCGCTACTGCCGGCATCGCACGCACAAAGGATCTCGTAAACTGGGAGCGTCTGCCTGACCTCAAGTCAAAGTCGCAGCAGCGCAACGTTGTTCTCCACCCAGAGTTCGTAAATGGCAAATACGCCTTCTACACTCGCCCACAGGACGGCTTCATTGATGCTGGTTCTGGCGGTGGCATCGGCTGGGCACTCGTTGACGACATCACAAATGCTGAGGTGAAGGAAGAAACCATCATCAACGCTCGCCATTACCACACTATTCAGGAGGTGAAGAACGGCGAAGGTCCTCATCCTATCAAGACAGAGAAGGGTTGGCTTCACCTTGCTCACGGCGTTCGTGGCTGTGCTTCTGGTCTCCGCTATGTATTATATATGTATATGACATCGCTCGAAGACCCAACAAAGCCTATCGCTACTCCTGGCGGCTATCTTCTCGTACCACAGGGCGAGGAGTATATCGGCGACGTGATGAACGTGGCATTCACAAACGGATGGATTGCTGACGGCGAACCAGCCGACGGCATCCACACTGCTGACGAGCGCGTCTTCATCTACTATGCTTCTTCTGACACTCGCATGCACGTAGCCACATCTACCATCGGCCAGCTCGTTGACTACTGCCTCAACACACCCGAGGACGGCCTCTCTACAGGCGCAAGCGTAGAGACCATCAAGAAGCTCGTGGCGAAGAATAAAGCGCAACTCTAACCCCAGCTTTTGCTTTAACCTATAGTGTCACCGAGCTCGGTGATACGTCTCCTCTCAGCTTTCAATCTACAAATTCTAACCATAATGAAAAAACTATTTATCCTTAATTTCCTTTTGGTGATAGCATGCAGCGCCTTCGCTGACATCCCGCCTATCACCAACGATGCCGCTCCTGCTGGCATGAAGAACAATGCCCTCGGCATAGTTAAGAACATCAACTGCGGTTGGAACCTCGGCAATCAGCTCGAGTCCCTCAACGACCGCACAAAGAAGAAGCTCACCGTCAACGAGATGGAGGAAGGCTGGGGCAATCCACGCATCACTCCTGAGATGATAAAGGCTGTTAAGGCTGCCGGCTTCAATGCCATCCGTATCCCTGTGCGCTGGTATCCTCACTGCAACAAGAACTTCGATGTTGACCCAGCATGGATGAAGCGTGTACACGAAGTTGTGGACTACGCTTACAACGAAGGCATGTACGTAATGCTCAATACTCACCATGATGCTTGGTACGACCGCTGGCGTCCAGACCATCTCCCTGTAGCTGAGGTTAACCGCCGCATGGGACACCTCTGGACACAGATCGCCAATGAGTTCAAGGACTATGACGAGCGTCTTATCTTCGCTGGCGTCAACGAGATGATCAACCAGAGCCTCGACGGTGTGAACGACTTCAACAACGAGCCTTCCATTGAGGACGTACAGGTGCTCCAAGGACTCTACCAGGAGTTCATCAATGCCGTTCGTGCTACTGGTGGCAACAACAAGTGGCGCGTGCTCTGCGTAGCTTCATGGGCAGCAAACCCATACTTCGCACTCAAGTTCTTCCGCAAGCCATACGACGTAGTGCCAGACCGCCTCATGCTTGAGGTCCACTACTACCAGCCATGGTTCTTCTGCGCACAGACAAACGGCGAGGAAGGTCCTAACAAGAACCAGTATTTCTGGGGCACTCCATACGAAGGACAGCCTTGCCACAGCAACACCCAGCGCGAGGTTCACAGCCTCTTCGGCAAGCTCAAGGCAGAGTTCAGCGACAAGGGTCTCCCTATCGTGCTCGGCGAATACGGAGCTGTTCACCACAACCCTACAAAGGAGAACGCAAAGTGGAATATCGACTTCAAGAAGTCTGAGGAGTCTCGTGCTTACTACATGCGCTACATCGTTCGCGAGGCAAAGAACTACGGCTTCACTTCATTCTATTGGGACAACAACTACTACGGCGGCGACGAGGAGAACTTCGCCATCTTCGACCGTCACCACAACATGAAGGTCTATGACCAGGCAACCCTTGACGCCATCATGCTCGGCGCAGCAGAGGGTGAGTTCCCATTCTAAGCCCCCCCAATGAAATATCGAATCCTCGAAAAAAAATAACTATGGCAT
>JAZLKJ010000108.1:0-11691 GCA_045597565.1 Prevotella sp.
ATCTTTACGTGGATCAATAAACTTAACAGCACCGTCTTCTTCCTTTGTACGGCCGTAAGTACCTGTAACACTCTTGAGAGCCTCGTCAGCTGGAACACCCTTCTTGATAGCGTCCATGAACTTGCCCATGTGAACGAACTCATAGCCACATGCCTGGTCGTCCTTGTCGAGATACATCTTAGTGATGTAACCCTCTGTGAGCTGGAGGTAACGAGTACCCTTAACCTTAGTACCGTAGAGAGTACCTGTCTGTGAGATAAGACCCTTACCGAGGTCCTCAAGACCTGCACCGATCATAAGACCGCCCTCTGAGAAAGCTGACTGTGTACGTCCGTAAACGATCTGGAGGAAGAGCTCGCGCATAGCTGTATTGATAGCGTCGCAAACGAGGTCAGTGTTAAGAGCCTCAAGGATTGTCTTGCCTGGGAGAATCTCAGAAGCCATAGCTGCTGAGTGTGTCATACCTGAACAACCGATTGTTTCAACGAGACACTCTTCGATAACGCCTTCCTTCACGTTGAGAGTGAGCTTACATGCACCCTGCTGAGGAGCACACCAGCCGATACCGTGAGTAAGACCTGAGATGTCTTTGATTTCTTTTGCCTGCACCCACTTACCCTCTTCTGGGATTGGAGCAGGTCCATGGTTTGGGCCTTTAGCCACACAACACATGTTCTGTACTTCGTGTGAATATACCATAACTAGTTTTTGGTTTTTAGTTTATAGTTTTTGGATTTTAGTTTTATAAGATTTACGCGGCAAAATTAATGAAAATATACCAAAATTTAGGTATTTGGGGAGAATATTTTCAATATTGGCTTGATTTTTTCTCGTTTTACATTCATTTTGCAATATAAAATGAGCGATTTGCGTTATTAATTATAAATATATGTGTATCTTTGCACGCGAAAATACAATATGCAAATATGAAAATAGGAGATAAAGTTTCATTCCTGAACGAAGTGGGCGGCGGTATCGTCTCTGGATTTCAGTCGGGAAACATCGTGTTAGTGGAAGATGAGGACGGCTTTGAAATCCCGATGCGCATGAACGAGGTGGTTGTGGTACAGAACGAATCGTACGACAAAAAGCCGAAATACTATAACCAGCCGAAAAAGGAAGACGCAGCGTCAAAGCCTGTAGCAAAGAGCGTGAAAGCGGCTCTAAGCGCAGCAGAGGATAGCGATGCTAATATGGCAGCAGAACTCATAGAGCCAGCCGACCTGCCTATTACCTTCATGGCGGAACCTGAAGAACGTAAGGGAGGCGACAAACTTTACGCATATCTAGCCTTCGTGCCACTCAACGGAACCGACTTCGGCAACCAACGCTTTGCCGTTTTCTACATCAATGACAGCAACTACTACCAGCAGTTTGCAATTTCCATCCGCGAGAATGCTGGTTGCCATCTGCATAAGACGGGCCTTGTGGAGCCTAATACGTCTATTCTGCTTGAGGAGCTTTCGCTTACCGACCTCAATGACCGCGAGCGACTTCTCGTGCAAATGATTTCCTTCAAACAAGGAAAGTCCTTCATGCGTCGTCCTGTGGTGGATGTAGAACTACGCATAGATGGAAGGAAATTCTATAAGGTGACATCGTTTGTGGAGAATGATTTCTTCGATGAAAATACTATGCTTCTGCCAATCGTTGAGGACGACCGCGTAGCAGAGCCGGAGATGCAACTGAGCGATGGAGTAGGGCAGAAGATAAAGCAAGCTATGGTAGGCGGCAAACCTTCTTCCGACGACGGAAAGGCTGTTGAGGCTGTTCGCATAAAGACCGTCGGAAATGAAGAAATTATCATCGTTGACCTTCATGCTCATGAGATTATCGACTCGACAAACGGAATGAAGCCGGTTGAGATTCTGAACTATCAGAAGGACTACTTCAACAAGATAATGAAGATGTATCAGAATAAGCAGGGACAGAAGATCGTTTTCATCCATGGCAAGGGTGAAGGTGTGCTTCGAGCTGCCATCATCAACGATCTTACCTATCGCTACAAGCGTTGCAAGTATCAGGACGCTTCGTTTCAGGAATATGGCTTCGGTGCTACTCAAGTAACTATAAGATAAAAGAAAATGCGAAAGATAACCACAATTTTCCTCCTGTTGCTAAGCATCGGTTCCTATGCTCAGGAGAGTCAGACGGCATACGATTTTCTATGTGTGCCACAATCGGCTCATGCAACATCTCTTGGAGGTGATAACATAAGTACTGTGGAGGACGATCCTTCGCTCGTGTATAATAACCCTGCACTTCTCTCTTCTGTAAGCGACAAGACCCTCGGTGTTAGTGTGATGACCTACATGCAGGGAGCCGTCATAGGCGGTGCATCGTTCACTCGTGCCGTTAACGAGAAGGCTTCATGGGGAGTTATGGCGCAGTATGTTAATTACGGAAAGATGAAGCACACGACTGCCGACAATATCATTCTCGGTGACTTCTCTGCCAATGATCTAGCCCTTGAAGGCGTTGTATCGTACCAGTTGGCTGAGAAACTTGTGGGCGGTATCACAGCGAAGGCAATCGGCTCGTTCATAGGTGACTACAATTCTTTTGCCGTTGGCGTTGACCTTGGTTTGAACTACTATGATGCCGATCGTGACCTCAGTCTTTCTGCCGTAGCAAAGAACCTTGGCGGTCAGCTGAAGGCTTACGACGATGTCTATGACAAGATGCCGATAGACCTTCAGGTGGGTGTTACGAAGAAGTTCCCGAATATGCCTTTCCGCCTGAATGCGACGATGGTCGATTTAACCGATTGGGATTATTCCATTCTTGACCATTGTGTTTTCGGTGTTGACCTTCTCCTCGGCCCATCGTTCTATGTCAGCGGAGGCTACAACTGTCGTCGCGCTCACGACATGAAGATTCAGACTTCAGATGAGGATAAGGGGAGTAGTCATGGAGCTGGTCTTAGCCTTGGCGCAGGGCTAAACCTTGAGCGCTTCAAACTGAACGTCGGTTGGGCGAAATATCATGTCAGCTCAAATTCCCTCGTCTTGAATCTAGCGTTTGCGTTGTAAGGAACCCTAGTCCCCTAGGGAGGAGCTTTTAATAGTGCTTCGTCTAATAGTATTAAAATCAATGATTTATCCAAACAGTTTTGAACGAAAAATAGGTTTTACCACAATACGCGAACTCATAAAGGAGCGATGCTACAGTAACCTCGGCAAAGAACTTGTCGATGAGATGGAGTATTCTGCCGACATAAAGGAAGTAAGAGAGCGACTGCTGCGCATTACTGAGTTCAAAAGACTGAAGTCGGAGCAGACAGATTTGCCGCTGAACTTCTTCTTTGATGTTCGCGAGCAGGTGAAGCGTGCTCGTCTGGAAGGTACCCACATGGAGGAAGAAGAACTTTTCGACCTTCGTCGCGTGTTGCTTACCGTAAGTGATGTGGTGAAACTTCTGAGTATATCAAATACGGATGCAGACTTTTCGGACTATTACGATGACGAACAGATTCGATACGAATATCCTACGCTGCATAAGCTTACTGAGTACGTTCAGACCTTCCCTCGCTTGCAGCAGGACATTGACAAGATTCTTGATAAATTCGGAAAGATTAAAGACACGGCTTCCGTTCTGCTTCTTAATACGCGTCGTGATCTTCGCCGTATGGAAGGAACTGTTTCTTCTATCCTTAATAGAATTCTTCGTGAATGCCAACGCGACGGATTGATAGACAAAGACGTTTCGCCAGCCATGCGAGACGGTCGACTTGTGCTGCCTGTTTCTCCTGCCATGAAGAAGAAGGTGCAAGGTATTGTGCACGATGAATCGGCTACGGGAAAGACTGTTTTCATTGAGCCGGCTGCCGTTGTAGAAGCTAACAACCGCATACGCGACCTTGAGAACGAAGAGCGCCGCGAGATGATAAACATACTGAAGAAAATCACGGCTGAGGTTCGTCCGCTTGTTGATGACATTCTTTATGCCATAGACATGCTTGCCCACGTTGATTTCATTCAGGCAAAAGCCGCCTTCGCTGAGAGTATAACAGCCATAGAACCTGTCATAGAGGAGCGTACAGATGCTGACTGGATTCAGGCTCGTCATCCTCTGCTTCAGCTATCTCTCTCAAAGGAAGACCGCAAGGTTGTTCCGCTTGATATTGTGCTCAATCGCAAGAAACGCATTCTCATAATCTCTGGTCCTAATGCGGGTGGAAAGTCTGTCTGCCTCAAGACTGTCGGCTTGCTTCAGTATATGCTCCAGATGGGCGTTTCTGTTCCTTTGGCAGAGAATAGCAAGACCTGCCTTTTCGAGAATATCTTCATGGACATAGGCGACGAGCAGAGTCTTGAGAACGACCTCTCAACTTACTCTGGTCATCTGCTCAATATGAAGAACATGATGCGTCATGCCAACTCTCGCACGCTTATTCTTATTGATGAGTTTGGAACGGGTACAGAACCTGGCATAGGTGGTGCCATTGCAGAAGCCGTACTCGAGCAGTTCTGCAAGCGTAAGTCGTATGGCGTAATCACAACCCACTATCAGAACCTCAAGCACTTTGCCGATTCTCACGAGATGGTGGCTAATGGCGCTATGCTCTACGATCGCCACAAGATGGAGCCGCTCTTCCAGCTTTCTATCGGTCGTCCGGGAAGTTCTTTCGCCGTAGATATTGCGCGTAAGATTGGACTTTCTGAAGAGGTTATCTCTCGTGCTACGGAACTCGTTGGTTCTGATCATATTGACTCGGATAAGTATCTTCAGGATATTGTTCGCGACAAGCGTTATTGGGAGAGCAAGCGTGCTAATATCCACCAGCAGGAGAAGAATCTCGAAAAGACCATTTCTTCTCTTGAAACCTCAGCTCAGGAGGTTCAGAACGAACGAAAAGTTATCATTCGAAAGGCTAAGCAGGAGGCTGAAGAACTCATCCGCGAGGCTAACAAACGAATAGAAAATACCATTCGCGAGATAAAGGAAAAGCAAGCAGAAAAGGAGAATACGCGCAAGCTTCGTCAGGAACTTGACAACTTCCGTAAGGAGGTTCAGAGCATTCAGGAAAAGGAGGAAGACGAAAAGATTGCACGCAAGATAGCGCAGATACAAGGTCGTCGCGAACGCCATGCAAAGCGTATGCAGGAGAAGGCTAAGCAGAAGGCTGAGCGCGAGAAGAATGTGGAATTCAGAATGCAGAATTCTGATTTTGGAGGTGATAAGAATAATCAGTCATCCGGCGGATCGCGTTCTGCTATAAACGTAGGCGATTCTGTTAAGATAAAGGGACTTACATCCGTAGGAAACGTTCTCACAATTAAGGGAAAGAATGCCGTGGTAAATTTCAATGGTATGAAGACTTCCGTGCCTGTCGATTCTCTGCAACATGCTGACAGACAGCCGACAGAGAGCCTCACGAAGACGGAGTCGCGCTATGAATCTCTTGCCAAGAACCACAGTCAGAACTCTGCTGCCGTAAACAGTTCTGACGGCGGTCAATATGACATTATGGCAAGCCACAACCATTCTTTCACCCAACAGCTTGACCTTCGTGGCTTCCGCGTTGACGAAGCTCTCATCCAGCTTACCAACTATATCGACGACGCAATATTGCTTGGTGTCAGTCAGGTGCGCATACTCCATGGCACAGGTACGGGAGCCCTACGTCAGCTCACTCGCCAGTATCTAGCAACAGTACCTAATGTGACCAGTTTCCGTGATGAACATGTTCAGTTCGGCGGTACAGGTATCACAATCGTGGAGCTATGACCTATGTAAGTGTGGTGATGGCACACGGAAAATTTACTCTAAAATGATTTTAACTGCTCCCGTCATTCCGGCTGGGAGCGGTTCTTTTTCTGCTCTGCGATACTTGCCGTTTGTCCAGATGTTCTCAAACGGAGGAGTGCCGAGATCACTACCGAGAAGAGCGTTAGCCCATGTGTTGGAAACCTGTATCTCAAGCTCGTTCTTGCCTCTGCGAAGGACATCCGTTATGTCTATCTTGTAAGGAGCACGCCAAGCCGTACCGCATGTAATGCCGTTCACCTTCACGCTCACGATGTTGTTCACGTTCTCAAACGAGATGCTTATACGCTTGTCCGACTTGCTACTGATGCTTCTGATTGTGTTGTCAAGCTCCTTGCTGTTCAGCGTTGTTGTGTATGTACAAGTGCCTGAATAGTATTTTATCTGCGGATTGTCGTATTCTGTCCAGTCTTTCAGTACGGTCGTGGTGTCGCGCAGACCATTCTTTGTGAAGGCGAGTGTCCATGTGTTGCCAGAGATGTCCATGACTTCCTTTCTCTCCTTGAAAGTGAACTCAGGAATCTTGCTAATGTCTTCGTTCGTAAATATAAGGAAATATGAGTCGCCTGGAGCAAGCATGATTTCCGTGTAGCGCATCAAGTCGTTTACGCGGACGAACTTTCTTGGTTGGAAAGAGCAGAAGTAAGCATTTCCCCAATTCTTGTCACGAATTTTCAGGTCGTTTATGCGGATCCCGACAGACTTGTCCGACTGATTGCTTATGAAGTAGAAATCACCGTCCTCAGAAGTGCGATGAGTATAGTCGAGACCCTCTGGAAGAATGATGTCCGGCTCTATTCCTAGGCTACTGAGATCTGCTTGTGTCCATGGCTGCTCGATAATCTTTGCTCCGAGAGATTTCAGACGGTCTATGTCTTTGGCTGCTGTATTGATGCCGTTAGGGTTCATAGGGCGTGTCTGCGGTATGACGAGTACGGAATATTCCATGCCGTAAGCCGTGCGAATCTTTCCGTCAACTACGTTTGCAGTACTGAGCACGTCATGGTTGAACGAGTCGTACTTGTAACCATGAAGCGGATTGATGAAGTTGTCAGCCTTAACCATATTCTTTGTGTGGCTCACACCCACAGGTGAAACCTCCATCGGCTGACCATCGTTCGCCATTCTTGCGTGCTCCTGCGTCACGTATTTCTCTCCGAAAAGACCAGGTAGTATATCAATCAATCGGTTCGGAATAATGCTTCTGCGAGGCATTTCGTCGCCTGTATAGACGGCTATGTCAACCACCGGCTTGCCGTGTTGCAGGGCTGTTTGACAGTCTGTTATGTATTTCGTGAATGCAGGCATGTGTTTCCACCATGTGTTGCTTGGCTGGAAGAAAGTGCCTATGCCGTCAAGAGTCATTCCCGGTTCTTTGTCCATGTAAGGATTGTGTGTCATGACGTGGAAGACGATGCTGTTTATTCCGTAGCAGAAGTTGCGATCAAGAAGTTGCTTCAGCATGGCTGGATGCTCGTCCCATGTGCCGCGAACCTCTGTGAAACCTTCTGCCTGGATTATGTTCTTGCCGTAGATATGAGCACCGCTGATGGCGTCGAGCATGTCGTTTATTTTGTCGTGGGTAGGCGAGTTTAGCCAGAATTCTCCCATCGGGATAGTAGCGTTCTTGTAGTGAAGAAGACCGTCGCTTACCATTGTTGGTGCAACGCATTCGGTAGAAAGTTCCAGATTATGCTTGTAGGCTGTTTCCTTTGCAACGGCGAAGAATACGTCGTTTACGAGTTCGCCAATAGTATTGCGAATGTCGCGCAATACTTTGTTGGATTTCTCTACAGATTCCACAGGAACACCAGCGTAGAGCAAAAGCCAGTCGTTGAGGTCATAGCCCCTGCGCTTCTTGAATTCCGTAGCAAAGTTCTCCGACCAGTTCTGCGAACCGCATTCCCAGCTATCTACATGCAGACGTGTCACGACTTCGCCCTTCTGAGATTCCGTCTGTCGGTTGTATATCTTCAAGAACCAGTTGTCCACCTGCTTCTGTACTGCATCGCGCGAGAACTTGTCGCACTCCAAGCCCTTGCCTCCGCCGCCCGTAGTGTTTTTGTGTCCTGTACTCGTGTAGCCAAGTCTGACGATGTGCCATTCCTTATGTTTCTTGAACTTCTTTTTGATAGTCTTGTCCTTGATACCCTTCAGGTTGATTTCTCCGTCCTGTGTGTATGGAGTAAGGTCTATGATCTCGTCCTTTGTCACACATTCGTTGTCCATATCATGGGCTATAGACTTTGATACACGCCATACAATGCCCGATTTTCCTTCGAAGCCGTCAACGATAGGTTCTGACGAAAGGAGCAGATTACCCAGCTTCAGGTTTGGTTTCCATTTTGCTGCGTCCATGTCTTCTGCTCCAGGATTGCTGCCTACAGGCGTCCAATGAAACTTGAAGAACTTTGCCGTGGTAGCTTTTACCGAGTAAGTTGCCTGTGCGTCCGTGTTCTGCCAACCTTGACGTGCAGGTTCTATGTTCTGTACAAAGCGATAATCAGCTCCGTTGTCCGATGCATAGAGGGCAAGTCGGTGCGCCTGATAGTTGTTGCCACCTGTAACGACCTTAACGCTTCTAAGGGTGAAAGGCTCGTCGTATCTCATGATGATGTCAGTAGGTTCGGAACTCCTGAAAGGGAATTCCACAGAGCATTGCGGCTTCCTGTTGTCCGTGTGTAGGGCAGGGTAGGCGAGGATAGCTATGTCGCGATAGAAATTCTCCTTAGCTTCAGGTTTGCTTGTTGAGAAGAATTTCTGTTTAGCGAAAGTGGCAACGGTATCGCTATAGACCACGCATTTCATGGATTCCTCTGGCTTTATCCATGGACCGCCTGCAAGGGCGAAACCATCAGAGATGTGAATACCCACTTCAAGACCAAGCTTTTCCGAAACGGAATAAACGCGGTCAATGGCACGCCACCAGTTGTCCGTAAGTTGTTCTGCGTCACCTTTGTATATCGTGTTACCATCGGAATCCTTAGGAATGTCGCTTTTTCCCTTGATTGGCATTAGGTAGAAACCGCCAATGCCGGCTTTTTTCATCTCGCGCAGCTCATATTCCAAAGCATTGTCGTTCACCTCTCCATACATCCAATACCAGAAGGTCCAAGGTTTTGTGTATTCCTTTGATTGGGAAAATGAATTTGAAACAAGGGTTATAAGAAAAAGCAGTATTGCAAGGATTCTTTTAGTCATGGTTTTAATTTATGCGGAATTATGAATGCATAATACAGAATTGTGAATGCATAATTAGTTTAAATGCTGCAAAGTTACTCTTTTTTCTGCTAATTGCAAAGAAAAGTTAATAAACAATACGTTTTTTCCACATATTTTATTAATTTTGCGCCAAATTAACCGATAATGGAAATAACAACAAACAAAACATTTGCCGAACTTGGTATAAACGAACAGATACTGAACGGCATAACTGAAATGGGATTTGAGCATCCTATGCCTATTCAGGAGTCTGTCATTCCTGTACTTCTTGATGGCTCTTCAGCCCACGACCTCATAGCCCTTGCCCAGACAGGTACTGGCAAGACAGCAGCCTTTGGTATTCCGCTTCTTCAGCGCATTGACCCTAAAGGCAGATATACGCAGGCACTTGTCCTTGCGCCTACTCGTGAGCTCTGCTTGCAGATAGCCGATGATATCCGCGATTTTGGCAAGTATTGCGATGAGATAAACATCTGTGCCGTATATGGCGGTACCTCTCTAGAACCACAGATCCGACAATTAAAGAAAGGTGCACAGATCGTTGTTGCTACTCCTGGCAGACTCCTTGATCTCATGGAGCGTCGCTGTGCTGATCTTTCAAACGTGAAGAATGTCGTTTTGGATGAAGCTGACGAAATGCTCAACATGGGCTTTTCGGAAAGTATAAATGCAATTCTTGAAGGTGTTCCAGAGCAGCGTCATACCCTTCTCTTCTCTGCTACTATGAGTCGCGAGATTGAGAAGATTGCGAAGTCTTATCTGAAGGACTATCAGGAGATTGTCGTTGGTTCGAGAAACGAGGGTGCAGAACATGTCAACCACGTTTACTATATGGTGAATGCTAAAGACAAATACTTGGCTCTCAAGCGTATTGTTGATTTCAATCCAAAGATATACGCCATAGTCTTCTGTCGTACGAAGCTTGAAACCCAGGAGATAGCCGACAAGCTTATCCACGATGGCTATAACGCAGAGTCGCTCCATGGCGATCTCTCTCAACAGCAGCGTGACCTTACTATGCAGAAGTTTCGTAACCATCTTACGCAGCTTCTCGTTGCGACCGATGTTGCAGCTCGTGGTTTGGACGTTGATGAACTTACCCATGTCATTAACTACGGTCTTCCTGACGATATAGAAAGTTATACGCACCGTTCCGGTCGTACTGGTCGTGCTGGTAGAAAAGGTACTTCAATCGCCATTATCCACACTCGTGAGCGTGGCAAGATGCACAATATAGAGAAGGAAATCGGCAAACAGTTTGTTGAGGGTGAGATACCTACGCCACAGGAAATCTGCAAGAAGCAGCTATATAAGGTGATGGATCAGATTGTAAAGATCGATGTTGATGAGGAGCAGATTGCTCCTTTCATGCAGGATATCAGACGCTATTTTGATTATATCGACAAAGACGATGTCATCAAGAAAATTGTGCAGATGCAGTTTGGACATTTCATAGAATACTATAAGAATGCTCCAGTCATAGAGAAACCGAAAGTGGAGAAAGAGCGCAAGAATGCTCGTGACAATCGCCACACAAGCGGAAAGTTCAATGGCAAGACATACACAGCTGAGAAGGGCTATGCCAAGCTCTTCATTAATCTCGGCAAGATGGACGGCTTCTATCCTGGCGAGGTTATGCAGTATCTGAATAAGCACGTTCAAGGTCGTCAGGCTGTCGGTCACATAGAACTGCTTCGTAACATATCTTACATTGAGGTTCCAGAGCATGATGCCCAAAAGGTAATGGAAGCCCTCAACGGCACTTACTACAAGAATCGCGAGGTTCGCTGTAACCGTGCCGATGGTGGTGGCGGAAAGAAAAATTATGCTAAGTTGGAGAAGAAAAGCAAAGCTTCGAAGCGTGACAAGGGGCGCCAGAAGCGCAATGTCATTGACGACAATGAGAATCCGTTTGCCATTTTCGACAAGAAACTCAAGAATAAGAATCTATCGGAAGGCCATGCGCGACGTAGGCCAAAAAAGTAATCTATATTGCTTCAAAAGCGTTACAATTTTAACTTTTTTTTGATTTTTTTGCCGATTTATTTGCGTAATATAAAACAATTTTATAATTTTGCCCTCGTAAATTATCAAAACTTTGTTTGTATAATACGCAGAAAAACGCATTATAATACACGCAAATTTTAATTTAGTACGTAGATAACACATTAAATAATATATAGCTTATGGCAAACATAAAAGGAAGCATATCTCAGATTGTAGGTCCTGTTATCGATGTTTATTTCGATACAGAGGGCAAAAATGCGCAGGAGGTACTTCCTAAAATTCACGATGCTCTTAAGGTGAAGCGTCCTAACGGAACAGACCTCGTAGTGGAAGTTCAGCAGCACATCGGTGAGGATACTGTGCGTTGCGTAGCTATGGACAATACTGACGGTCTGCAGCGCGGACTTGAAGTAGAGGCTATGGGTGCGCCTATCAGTATGCCTTCTGGTGATCAGATCAAGGGGCGTATGCTCAACGTTATCGGTCAGCCTATCGACGGTATGAAGGAACTTGGCATGCAGAACTCTTATCCTATACACCGCGAACCACCTACATATGAAGAGCTCTCTACTTCAAAGGAAATGCTCGCTACTGGTATCAAGGTCATTGACCTCCTCGAGCCTTACCTCAAGGGTGGTAAGATTGGTCTTTTCGGTGGTGCTGGTGTAGGTAAGACCGTGCTTATCATGGAGC
>JAZLKJ010000109.1:0-8182 GCA_045597565.1 Prevotella sp.
CTCGCAACAGACGTAGTTACAATCAACGGTAACGGTGCGACAATCAAGGTTGGCGAGGCAGGTAAGTTCTCTGTACAGAAGGGTATCATCCTCAACGATGTAGTTCTCGATGCTTCTGCAACAAGCAACGCAGTACTCGAACTCTCAGCAACTCCAGATGCTTCTCTCGCTACATTCACAGACGCAGTCGGTACAGAAGGTGAGGAAGGTTATGTTCCTGCATCAATGAAGTATGAAGGTGCAAACCAGAAGGTTTACGAGGCAGAAAGAATAGAGCTCAACAACTCTACATTCATCACAAACAACTCTGTGATCCGTCCTGGTGCAGCTTGGGCTCTCCGCAACCTCTCTATCGACAACTCAATCATCGAGGTTAAGTACAAGAGCGGAAAGGCTATCATCAACATGGAGGAGAACGGTGCAAACTCTATCCAGAACATCTCTGTAAAGAACTCTACTATCTATGCAGATGATGCTGCCACAGACATGCGCTTCCTCCGTTACAGCAACGCGTCTAACGCTCAGTCACAGAAGGTTTGGGGTACTGCGGACAACAATGCTTCCATCACTTTGACTTCTAACACATTCGTTGGTGTATGTGGTAACAAGGAGTTTGCTAACAACTATGTAAACAACAAGCTCTACCAGTTCACATTCAAGAACAACGCATTCATCAACACATGGCGCTTGAACAAGCTCGGTACTAACAACACTCGCAACTTCGAGCAGGCAGACAATGTAATCTCTGGTGGTACGAACGCTGTTGACGGCACTGACGCAAGCTGGTTCACTTCAGTTGATGACCTCGGTGCTGTATGGAACTTCGAGGCAGCTCCTGCTGCTACTGACACAGAGGCTCTCGGTGCTGCATTCGGTCTCTATGAGAACTACAAGTCATTCGGCGACCCACGCTGGGAGGCTTACGCTAAGGAGGTACCAGACGCTATCAACACTGTTAACGCAAATGCAGCCGTTAAGAGCAATGCGGCTTACAACCTTGCTGGACAGCGTGTTAACGTGAATGTAAAGGGTATCGTTATCGTCAACGGCAAGAAGCTTCTTGTCAAGTAATAGTGATAACGAACCACGATAGCAAATAACCTATCGTCAAAAAAAAGCAGCCAATCTGCAAGATTTCTTTTGGAAGTTTTTGTGGATTGGCTGTTTTTGTGTACCTTTGCTGCGCAAAATGGTATATTGTAAATGAATTTATGAAAAACCTAACCTTACTATTCCTTTCCGTCGTGGCTGCGATGGCGGCACAGGCTAAGGACTTCATCATCTCGACGAACAACTCTTCGCTTCTGCTCACCGCTCAGGAGGGCGACGCGCTGAAAGTGCGCTACTACGGTGATAAAATAACTATGCAGGACTTTGATGGCACGCCAAAGGCTTGGATGGATGCCTATCCTGTGTTTGGCACTTCGTATAATTATCCTTCATGCCTACAGCTACAGCATTCTGACGGCAACCAGACACTTGCTCTTGAATATAAGAACATGACTGAAGAGACTACTGCCGACGGAAAAATATATCGCATTGAGATGCAGGACAAGATTTATCCTGTCGGTGTGAACGTTTTCTATCAGACTCACGAAGCTCAGGACATCATTGAGACATGGACTGAAATCACTAATAACGAGAAGAAGGAAATCATCCTCAACCACTATGACTCTGGTTTTATGCCTATCCGTCGCGGCGATGTTTGGACCTCACACCTCCATGGCACATGGGCCGACGAGACTCGTGTGACTACAGAGAAGGTGGAGATGGGCGGCATGTACATTGCCAATACAGACGGTTCGCGTAATGCCCACACAACTCACCCAGAGCTTATGATCTCCCTTGACGGCAAGCCTCAGGAAAACTCTGGCCGTTGCATTGGTGCCGTACTCTGCTGGAACGGCAACTACAAGCTCCGCCTTGAGACTACCGACCAGGACTACCACCTCTTCTTCGCTGGCATCAATGACTTCGCTTCTCAGTATCATCTGGATAAGGGCAAGACATTCACGACTCCAAAGCTTGCTTTCACTTATTCTGACAAGGGACTTGGCGGCGTTTCCCGTAATATCCATAAGTGGGCTCGCAAGGGTATGATAGCCCATGGCGACAGAAAGCGTGACATCCTTCTCAACTCATGGGAGGGCGTCTATTTCAATATCAACGAGGAAGGCATGGCAGGAATGATGAAGGATATCGCATCTCTCGGCGGTGAACTCTTCGTGATGGATGACGGCTGGTTTGGCGACAAGTACCAGCGTAACGACGATTGCACAACGCTCGGCGACTGGGTTGTTGACAAGAAGAAACTTCCTCACGGCATCGAAGGACTCCTTGAGCAATCTAAAAAGGCTGGCGTGAAGTTTGGAATATGGATTGAACCAGAGTTTACAAACACCAAGTCTGAGCTCTTTGAGAAGCATCCTGACTGGGTTCTTACTGCTGGTGCTCGTCCTTTGCAGCTTGGTCGCGGTGGCACACAGGTGCTCCTTGACATGACAAACCCTAAGGTTCAGGACTTTGCATTTAAGGTTGTAGATGATCTTTTCGGCAATTTTCCAGACCTTTATTATATTAAGTGGGACGCAAACACTCCGATGGAGAACTACGGTTCGCCTTATCTTCCAAAGGACAAGCAGAGCAATCTATACGTGGATTACGTTCTCGGTCTTGAGAAGGTCTTCAAGCGCGTCCGTGCAAAGTATCCAGACAAGGTCATCCAGGCTTGCGGTTCCGGTGGCGGTCGTACTAACTACGGTGCAATGCCTTATTTCGATGAGTTCTGGGTATCAGACAATACCGACGCTCTCCAGCGTGTTTTCATCCAGTGGGGTACAAGCTATTTCTACCCTGCCATCTCTATGGGTCAGCATGTTAGCACATCGCCTAACCACAACACAGGTCGCAACATACCTATAAAGTTCCGTTTCGACGTAGCTTCAAGCGGTCGTCTCGGCATGGAGATGCAGCCAAAGGAGATGAACAAGGAAGAATTTGAGTTTGCGAAGAAGGCTATCCAGGAGTACAAGGGCATCCGCGAGATTGTACAGTTTGGCGATCAGTACCGCCTCGTTTCACCATATGATAACCCAGACCTCGCTTCTCTCATGTATGTTTCAGAGAGTAAGGATAAGGCTGTGTTCTTCGCTTACAAACTTCGCAGCTTCAAGATTCAGCGCTTCCCTCTTGTTCGCATGGCAGGTCTTGACGAGAATGCACTGTACAAGATTCGCGAGATTAACGTTGTTGACGAGAAGCGTCGCTCATATCTAGATGGCAAGACTGTGTCTGGTCGTGTGCTTATGAACACTGGTGTTGAACTGAAATTTGATGATTACGATGAATTTGCCTCACGTGTCTTTGAACTCGTGAAGCAGTAAAATGAAAATCCTCTATGGAACAAAAGAAGATCCAAGAAATCAATGATATTTCTGATATCGAAGATGTAGATACAACGGAAATGGATGCTGATGCACGCAGGGTTTACTTCCTATCAACGATTGTAAGTGCCCTGCTTGCGACAATTACCGCATGGACATTTTTCTTTATGTTTACGGAATTGGATGATCTAAGACAGCTTATCAAATGTGGTGTTGCAAGTTTAGTGATACCGGTTGTGTTTATCTTAATCTACAAGATGCGCGAAAAGAACAATGACTATCTAAATATTGTGCCTTGTTTGAAATACACCAATCTCCTAAACTGGACAATGACTGCTGCACCGCTGTTTCTCATCATCTACGATATTATCAAGCTTGCACTCAGCATTGGACTTCCTGGCGGCTTCTATACCTATTTGGCTATATTAGTCCTCTGCTTTGTCCTCTGCTTAGTTGTAGCAATAAATGCTAGTCAGGCATACGATGAAGAGGAGCCTTTTTTCTCATTGATTGTAACGTATGTCCACGACAACACCATCCTTTGGTGGATATCATTCTTTGGCTTTGTCGCAGTAGGTTTAATTCTTATGGTCAGAGGCGGGTTGTTTTGACTTCGGTAGTTTATTTCCCTTTTCTTTGTAAAAAGAAAGGGCAATAATGCAACTATTTTTGTAAATTTCTTTGTATTTCTCACTTTTATATCAATTTTGTCAAGTTTAGTTTGCAGTTTAGTTTAAAAAGTGTTAACTTTGTTCCCGATTTTAAGGGGATTTATTCCTATAACTAATCTAGAGTAAGGTTATTGCTGAACAATCATGGGTGCAAAGATAAGGCATGAAGGTGTGGTAAGAAACATCAAGGGAAATGTTGTGCAAGTACAGTTTGTACAGCAGTCAGCTTGTGCACATTGTGAAGCAAAAGGTCATTGCAACGCTGCCGAGAGTAAGGAGAAAATCATTGATGTGGAGTGTACGAATGCTGCTTCATACTCTGTCGGTGACAATGTAATGGTTATCGGTAGTCAGAAAGTGGGCTTTATTGCTGTGCTCTATGGCGCTGTACTTCCTATGATCGTGATGATGGCTGCGGCTATCATAACAGCACTAACTACGAAAAACGAATTGCTGGCAGTTCTCCTGGGATTGGGGGCACTGGCAGCATATTTTGTTTGCCTCTATTTCTTCAGGAATAAGCTTAAGCAGCAACTGAAGTTTGAGATTCAGTGAAGTAGGAAAATGAAATCCTTTAAAGCTTGAAAAGATAAAATTAACTAAATAAAAAACAAAAACATTATGGATCCAATTCTCTCAGCAGTACTCGTTCTTGGAGGCGTAGGCTTGGTGGCAGCAGTCATCCTATACGTTCTCTCTAAGAAGTTTGCTGTTTATGAAGACCCTCGAATCGCTCAGGTTTCAGAGCTTCTGCCAGGTGCCAACTGTGGTGGTTGCGGTTTCCCTGGCTGTTCGGGTATGGCTGATGCCCTCGTAAAGGGTGCTGATGCTGGTTCTCTCGAAGGACTTATGTGTCCTGTTGGTGGTGCCGACTGCATGGGTAAGGTTGCTGACCTTCTCGGCATGGCTGTTGCCAATGGAGAGCCAAAGGTTGCTGTCGTTCGCTGTAACGGCACATGTGCTAACCGTCCGAAGGTCGTAGAGTACAGCGGTTTGCGTACTTGTGCTGCAATGAACAGTTGTGGTGCTGGCGAGACTGCCTGTGCTTACGGATGTCTTGGTTGTGGCGACTGTGTTACAGCTTGTACATTCGACGCTATCCACATCAACGAGGAAACAGGACTTCCTGAGGTTGACGAGGAGAAGTGTGTTGCCTGTGGTGCCTGTGCTAAGGCTTGTCCACGCAACATCATCGAACTCCGCAACAAGGGACCTAAGAACCGTCGCGTTTACGTCAGCTGCGTAAACAAGGACAAGGGTGCTGTGGCAAAGAAGGCTTGTGCTGCCGCTTGTATCGGTTGTGGCAAGTGTGCAAAGAACTGTAAGTTCGAGGCTATCACAGTGGAGAACAACGTGGCATACATCGACTTCACTAAGTGTAAGCTCTGCAAGAAGTGCGTTATGGAATGTCCAACAGGTGCCATCCACGCTGTTGGTTTCCCACAGAAGGCTGCCGCTGCTGCTAAGCCAGCTGCTTCTGTTGCCGGTGTTAAGCCAGCTGCAACAGTTGCTCCTACTAAGTCAGCTGCTCCAAAGGCAGACATCCCTAACATGCCTTCATACCCAGTACAGGGTGCAAAGCAGGTGGCTAATCCACGTCCACTCGTAGTAATTAAGTATAACAAGAAATAATAGGAGGCTCGACATAATGAATGTAAAGACATTTAGAATTGGTGGTGTTCATCCAGAGGAGAACAAGATCACCCACGAAGTTCCTACCGTTGTTGCCGAACTTCCAAAGCAGGCCATCTACCCTCTCACTCAGCACATCGGTGCTCCTGCCAAGCCTATCGTTGCTAAGGGCGACAAGGTGAAGGTTGGACAAATGATTGCAGAGGTTAGCGGCTTTATGTGTGCTAACATCCACTCAGGCGTTTCAGGAACAGTTCTCAAGGTTGACACTGTGCTTGATGCTGACGGTCGTCGCACTCCTGCCATTGTTATTAATGTAGAAGGCGATGAGTGGGACGAGAAGATTGATCGCTCTGACAAGCTTGAAACTCTCGAACAGCACCCAGAACTCACACCGGAATCAATCATTGCAAAGGTGAAGGAGGCTGGTATCGTTGGTATGGGTGGTGCACGTTTCCCAACTCACATCAAGCTTGCTCCTCCTCCAGGAAGCAAGGCTGAGTGCGTTATCATAAACGCTGTAGAGTGTGAGCCTTACATCACTGCCGACTATCGTCTCATGATGGAGAAGGCTGACCAGATCATCGAAGGTACAAAACTTCTCATGAAGGCTGCAAAGGTAGAAAAGGGTTACATCGGTATCGAGGACAACAAGCCTGCTGCCATCGAACTTCTCGCTGACAAGTGCGCTTCAATTCCAAACATTGAGGTTGTTGCTCTCGCAAAGAAATATCCACAGGGTGGTGAGAAGCAGCTCATCGACGCTGTTATCCGTCGTCAGGTGCCTGCTCCTCCTGCACTCCCTATCCACGTAGGTGCTATCGTTCAGAACGTTGGTACTGCATACGCTGTCTATGAGGCAGTTATGAAGAACAAGCCTCTCTTCGAGCGTTACACAACAGTTACTGGTAAGAAACTTGAGAAACCAGGCAACTTCCTCGTTCGTATGGGTACTCCTTTCCAGCAGCTCATCGACGTATGTGGCGGTCTTCCAGACGGCAACAACAAGGTGCTTTCAGGCGGTCCTATGATGGGTAAGGCTGTTACAAACCTTGAAGTAGCTGTAGGTAAGGGTGTAAACTCTATCACGGTTATCTCTGGCGAAGAGGCTGTTCGCAAGGAAGCAGACCCATGTATCCGTTGTGCAAAGTGCGTCAGCGCTTGTCCAATGGGACTTGAGCCATACCTCCTCGCTACAGCAAGCGCAATGAAACTGTATGACAAGTGCGAGGAAGAGGACATCGTTTCTTGTATCGCATGTGGTTCATGCCAGTTCACCTGTCCTTCTCACCGTCCTATCCTTGACAATATCCTTCAAGGTAAGGGTGCTGTTATGGGTATCATTCGCGCAAGAGCTGCGAAAAAATAAATCAAGAAATCATCAAATCATCAAATCTTAAATGATTTTATGGGAAAATTAATAGTTTCACTTTCACCACACGCACATTCTAACGACTCGGTCGAGAAGAATATGTACGGCGTTATTATTGCGTTGGTGCCAGCATTGCTCGCTTCGTTCTATTTCTTCGGACTGGGCTCTGCTGTAGTCTGTGCCACAAGTGTGGCAGCCTGCGTACTCTTTGAGTGGGCAATACAGAAATTCATTATGAAGCAGGAGCCAAGAATCACTGACGGTTCAGCTATCCTTACAGGTCTTCTTCTCGGCTTCAACCTTCCTTCAAACCTTCCAATCTGGATTATCATCATCGGCGCACTCGTAGCTATCGGCGTTGGCAAGATGTCTTTCGGAGGTCTCGGTTGCAATCCTTTCAACCCAGCTCTCGTTGGCCGTTGCTTCCTCCTTGTCAGCTTCCCAGTGCAGATGACAACATGGCCTGTTGCAGGACAGTATGGTGCTTATCTTGATGCAGAGACAGGTGCTACACCTCTTTCTCTCATCAAGCGCATCGCAAAGGGCGATACCGCAGCTGCCGACCAGCTCCCTGACGCAATGAACCTTCTCCTCGGCGACCCTTCAAACGGTCTCGGTGCGGGTACTATCGGTGAGGTTTGTGCCCTCGCACTCATCATTGGTCTATGCTACATGCTTTGGAAGAAGATCATTACATGGCACATCCCTGTATCTATCATCGGTACAGTTGCTGTGTTCAGCGGTCTTATGTGGCTTTGCGACTCGGCTCATTATGTAAACCCAATCTATGAACTCCTCACTGGTGGTCTCCTTCTCGGTGCTATCTTCATGGCTACTGACTACGTTACATCACCAATGTCTTCAAAGGGACAGCTCATCTACGGTGTCAGCATCGGTGTTCTCACTGTCTGTATCCGTAACTGGGGTGCATATCCAGAGGGTATGTCGTTCGCTATTCTTATCATGAATGCGTTCACACCGCTCATCAACACTTACGTTAAACCAAAGTGCTACGGCGAAGTAGCTAAGAAATAAGGAGGACCATAAGATGCAGAAATTAAAATCATCTATCACCAACATGGTGCTCGTGCTCGTTGGCGTAGCTGTCATCATGGGCGCAATTC
>JAZLKJ010000110.1:0-20970 GCA_045597565.1 Prevotella sp.
GATGAAAAAGGTATTAGGAATATTCGCCCTCTTGCTGCTCTTCACTACTGCAGCAATGGCACAAACTATCAATGGTAAGGTAAAAGACAAGAAATCTGGAGAGCCGCTGTCGTTTGTTACAGTAGTCCTCTCCAATCAAGGTAGCACTACTCCACTGAAGAATGACATGACAGACGAGTCGGGAGCATTCGCCATCTCTGGAGTCAAGAACGGTAACTACACCGTGAGCATCACGTTCATGGGCTACAAGCCTTACACCAGAAACATTCAGGTCAACGGCGGCAACGTACATCTCGGCACCATCAACCTCGCAGAGGAGGCTACGGCGCTGAAGGAAGTTACCGTGACAGGTCAGCGCAGCAGCGTGAAACTCGAGGTTGACCGCAAGAGTTTCGACGTATCTCAGGACATTGCCAACGCTGGTGCTTCGGCTTCTGAGGTGCTCGAAAACATCCCTTCCGTGGAAGTTGACCAGGACGGAAACGTCTCTCTTCGTGGTAATTCAAGCGTGGAAGTATGGATAAACGGCCGTCAGAGCGGTCTCACTTCCGACAACCGTGCAGACATCCTCAAGCAGCTCCCTGCTGAGTCTATTGAGAAGATTGAGGTTATCGACAACCCTTCAGCCAAGTTCTCTGCCGAAGGTTCTGCCGGTATCATCAATATCGTGCTCAAGAAGAACCGCAAGGCTGGCTACTATGGTTCAATCTCTGCTGGTGGTGACACTCGCGGCGGTGCTAATGCCAATGCCAACATCAACTACAACAGCACGAAAGTTGATGCCTTCGCCTCTATCGGCTACCGTCACATGCAGAACAAGGGCAAGTCGGAAAGCGAGCAGCATAACTTTAATGTTGACGCCAACGGCAACCGTCTCGGAGAGACTACTTGGTCAGATTATTCTACTGCAAACGAGAACTTCGGCAACAACATCTTCGCTCGTCTCGGTGCTACTTGGCACATGACCGCAAAGGACGACCTCGGTTTCTCGACAAACATCATGAAGGGCGGCCATAACCGTTACAACAATACTCCTTACCACTACGGCAATGCGGGCAGCCTTCAGGACACTCGCACACAATTCCGCAACGTCTCAAGCAAGGGTAACATGGGAATGCAGAACTATGAGCTGAACTACCGCCACACATGGTCAGCAACTCACCTGCTCGACTTCGTGGCAAGCTTCTCTAACTGGGCTGCCGACAATAAGTCGTACTACCGCGACTCAACGAACTTCTTCTCGCCTGCAAAGCCTACTGAGTATGCTTACACCCTCGAACCTTTCAACGTGAAGAACCGTCGCTGGGAAGTTCGCCTCGACTACGAGAACCAGATTACTGACTGGTTTAAGTTGGAGGCTGGATATAACGGCAACTTCTCTCATGAGAATACTCCTAACGAGCAGTGGGCAGCAAGCAACTGGGATGGCAATGGCGCTACTCTCAACGCGCCTTACTACAACCGCTTCATCTACGACAACAACATCCACGCTCTCTACGCAACAACTTCCTTCAAGGTGACTCCGAAGTTCTCCCTTATGGCAGGTCTTCGTGGCGAGCAGTGGACTGTAAACACAAAGACTTACCGCTGGAACACAGACCCTGCTGAAGGATCTGTAGGAGAAATGCTCGACAAATCTACTGTCTTCAAGAAGAACTTCTTCCAACTCTTCCCAAGCCTCTTCCTCTCTTATCAGCTTACGGAGAAGGATCAGCTTCAGCTTAACTACACTCGTCGTCTGCGTCGCCCTCACGGAGGTGAGCTCAACTCATTCATGAACACAAGCGATGCAACATACGTTCACTATGGAAATCCAGAGCTCACACCAGAGTTCAGCAACTCTTTCTCGCTCAACTATCTCCGTCAGTGGGGCAATCACTCCGTTCTCGTCAGCGCTTACTACCGTAATACAACTGACGTGATGAGCCACGTGTCATATACACTCCCTTCTGAATACGAGGATAGCCGTGTATTCCAGACCACAATGAACCTCACGGAGAGCTCAAACGCCGGTCTTGAGCTCACAATGAAGAATAAGTTCTTCAAGATTCTCGACCTCACTACAAACGTCAATCTCTACAACCGCCACGTGTCTGGCTTCGACTACGACACTACAGAACCTCTCCACCACGAGAAGATTCACGTCAGCGAAGAGGCAGAAGATCGCTTCACATGGAACGCTCGTATGCAGGCTTCGCTCATTCTTCCTGCCGGTTTCTCGTTCCAGCTCAGCGGACGCTACCGTTCAAAGCAGATTCAGGCTCAGGGTTACTCAAACGCAAACTTCGTAATGCAGGCTGGTCTGCGCAAGACCTTTGGGCGCGACTGGACTCTTGCCCTCAACTGCCGCGACCTCTTGAACTCTCGTAAGCGCGAGTCGTTCACAGACACTGCTGGCTTCACCCAGCACTCTATCAACCGTTGGGGCAGCCGCAGCGTAATGGCAACACTCACCTACAGCTTCGGTAACAGCAAGCCAAAGTTCGACAAGAAGAAGGGATACAACGAAGACGGCGACGGCAACAACCACGAAGACGGTGGCAGCGGCTTCGACGGTTACTCTGCCGGTGGAGGAGAGTAAAGTCTATCTCTGCAAATATATTTCATAATAAAATTTCTTCGGAAATATTTGCGTATCTCAAATTATATTCTTACCTTTGCACCGAAAAAGTACACCGAAAAATAAATTCAGTATCAAATATGGCAAAGAAAGAAACTAGTGGTCGTCAGGAAAGACCAACAAATGCAGCGGACAAGCTTAATGCTCTTAAGACTGTTCTTGCAAAGATAGAGAAGGATCACGGTAAGGGGTCTATCATGAAGATGGACCTCAAGGCTGTGGAAGGTATTGAGGTGATTCCGACAGGAAGTATCGGACTTGACCTCGCACTCGGTTGCGGTGGTTATCCAAAGGGTCGTATCATCGAAATCTACGGTCCTGAAAGTTCTGGTAAGACAACACTCGCCATCCACGCTATCGCTGAATGTCAGAAGCAGGGCGGCATCTGCGCATTCATCGATGCAGAGCACGCCTTTGACCCTTACTACGCTTCAAACCTCGGCGTGCAGATGGATGATCTTCTCGTTTCACAGCCAGACTGTGGCGAGGATGCTCTTGAGATTGCCGACCAGCTCATCTGTTCTTCAGCCGTTGACCTCATCGTGGTTGACTCTGTGGCTGCCCTAACTCCAAAGAAGGAAATAGAAGGCGCTATGGGTGACTCGGCAGTGGGTCTGCACGCTCGTCTGATGTCGCAGGCTCTCCGCAAGATGACTGCAAACATCTCAAAGACAAAGACTACCGTAATCTTCATCAACCAGCTCCGCGAGAAGATCGGCATAATGTTCGGCAACCCTGAGACAACAACTGGCGGTAATGCCCTGAAGTTCTATGCTTCCGTTCGCATCGACGTTCGCAAGAGCAAGGCTATCAAGGAGGGCAAGGACGACGTAGTCGGCAACACTACAAAGATAAAGGTTGTCAAGAACAAGGTGGCTCCTCCATTCAAGCGCTGCGAGGTGAATATCATGTTCGGCGAAGGCATCTCACGCATCGACGAAATCATGGAGATGGGCATACAGTTCGAAATCATCAAGAAGGCTGGTGCCATGCTCTCTTACGAAGGCACCAAGATCAAGGGCAAGGACAACTTCGTTGCTCTGCTCCGCGACAATGAGGAGATGGCAGAGGAAATCTCTGCAAAGATCATCGACCACATCAAGAACACCGGTGCTTCCATGCCAGTCAGCGACAGCGATGACGACAACGATGATGATGACGATAACAATAACGAGGATTAATTTAAGACAACTAAAAACCACATACTATGCTTAAAAGAATTTCAGCCGTAGAGGCAGCTTCCCTCATCAAGAACGGCGACAATCTTGGTCTTTCAGGATTTACACCTGCGGGTTCACCAAAGGCTGTAACTCGCGCTCTTGCAGAGCTCATCAAGCCTGAGATAGAGGCTGGTAAGGAATTTAAGGTAGGGCTCTTCACAGGTGCTTCTACTGGTCAGAGCACAGACGGTGTGCTCGCAGAGATTGGTGCTATCAAGTATCGTGCACCTTACACTACTAACCCTACATTCCGCAAGAACGTAAACCTCGGTCAGATTGCCTATAACGACATCCACCTCTCACAGATGGCTCAGGAACTCCGCTATGGTTTCCTCGGTCAGGTTGATTGGTGTATTCTCGAAGTCTGCGACATCGAGGAGATGGGCGACAAGACTCGTGTATATCTCACATCTGCCGGCGGTATCGCTCCTACAGTGGCTCGCCTCGCAAAGAACGGTGTTATTCTTGAGCTCAACGCATTCCACTCTAAGGCTGCAAAGCAGCTCCACGACGTTTACGAGCCAAAGGATCCACCTCTGCGTGAGCCTATCATGATAACAAAGGTTTCTGATCGCATCGGTACTCCATATCTTGAGATTGAGACAAGCCGCATCGTCGGCGTTGTTGAGTGTAACCTCCCTGATGAGGCACGCGCATTCAGCGAGAGCGACGCTGTTACTGATAATATCGGTGCTCGCGTGGCGGAGTTCCTCGTATCAGAGATGCGCCGTGGCATCATCCCTTCTTCGTTCCTCCCACTGCAGAGTGGTGTAGGCTCTACAGCCAACGCTATCCTCGCAGCTCTCGGTCAGGACAAGAACGTGCCAGACTTCAACGTATATACAGAGGTGCTCCAGAACAGTATCGTAGGTCTCATGATGGAAGGTCGCGTTAAGCAGGCTTCTACTTGCTCGCTTACAGTTTCTAACGACTGCCTCGCGCAGATCTACGACAATATCGACCTCTTCAAGGATCGCTTGACTATCCGCCAGAGCGAGATTTCCAACAACCCAGAGGTTATCCGCCGTCTCGGTATCATCGGTATCAACACAGCTATCGAGGTTGACATCTACGGTAACGCTAACTCTACTCACATCTGCGGTACAAAGATGATGAACGGTATCGGCGGCTCAGGCGACTTCGAGCGCAACGCATTCCTCTCTATCTTCACCTGTCCTTCTACGGCAAAGGGCGGCATGATCAGTTCTATCGTTCCTTTCGTGAGCCACCAGGATCACTCAGAGCACGACGTGAACATCATCGTTACAGAGCAGGGTATCGCTGACCTTCGCGGAAAGTCTCCTATCGAGCGTGCTCATGCTATCATCGAGAACTGTGCTCACCCAGACTACAAGCAGCTTCTTTGGGACTACCTCAAGATTTCAAAGATGGGTCAGACTCACCACAACCTCAATGCAGCTCTCGCTATGCACGACACATTCCTTCGCAAGGGCGATATGCACCTCACGGACTTTGCTGAGTACGTGAAGTAAATAGAATGAAAAGTTAAGAATGAAAAGTAAAAAATATCGTTCCATGGTATTTCTTGCTTTTCATTCTTCGTTTTTCCCCGCTTTAATTTCATTCATGAAAAAAACACTTTTCACATTTTTTTTCTCTATTTTTTCACTGACATTTTCCTTCGCCGCAGAAAGGAATCCAGAGGCTGTTGTGGCACTTGTCAACCGCGTTTGCGGAGCGTCTGCCTCAAGCCACTTCACGTTCTTTCTTGACGAGCAATGGAACAATGGCAAGGAAGCCTTCCAACTGTCTGCCGATGGCGACAGAGTGAAGGTTACCGCCAACACGCTTTCTGCCATGACGACGGGACTCAACTGGTACCTGAACCATGACGCTCGCGTGAACATAACCTGGAACAATCTTCGTCAGACACCGGAGTCTTATCCGGCTCCTTCTGACAACAGCATACATACAGCAAATACAAAATACCGCTACTACCTAAACTACTGTACCTTCTCATACTCAATGGCGTTTTGGACATGGGAGCGCTGGGAGAAGGAGATAGACTGGATGGCACTCCATGGCATCAATACTCCGCTGCAGATGGTAGGGCTTGACGTTACATGGCAGAAGACCATGCTGGAGATGGGCTACTCGAAAGACCAGATTGCAAAGTTTGTAGCCGGTCCTGGTTTTCAGGCTTGGTGGGGCATGGTGAACCTTGAAGGTCACGGTGGTCCTAACCCTGACTGGTGGTATGAACGACAGGAAAAGCTCGCAAAGAAGATCTGCGACCGCGAGTATTCGCTGGGTTTCCAACCTGTTCTGCCGGGTTTTGCCGGTCAGGTGCCTTCGCCAAACGTTGGTCAACCATCAAAGATGACGCTGAAGACCTACGACTGCGGCACATGGATTGGCTACAAGCGTCCGGCAATGCTCAGCGTCGCTGATACTGAAACTTACGATATGGTGGCGGAAATCTACTACCGCAACCTCCACAAGGTGATGGGACGTTCCGAAAACTATGCCATGGACTGTTTCCACGAGGGCGGTAGAGTGCCTGCAGGTATGACGGCAAAGGCAACTTATGACGCTGTCTATAAGGCGATGGACAAATACTGCGGCAATGGTACGCGATGCTTCATGCAGCAGTGGCAATGGAAACCGTCGCAGGCTACGGCGATGACGTCCTTCCCGAAGGGGCGACTCGTGGTGCTTGACCTTTATTCTGAATGTACAAAGGAGCGTGGATGGCGCAACTTCGGAAACTACAAGGGGCACGAAAGCGTCTATTGCATGCTGAGCAACTTCGGCGGTCGTGTGGCTATGCACGGCAATCTCCGTTCTACGATGAACACGTTCTTCACGGTCAAGTCGAAGTATAACGTGAAGGGTATCGGTGCCACAGCCGAGGGCATCGAGACAAATCCTATCCTTTACGATGCGCTTTTTGAAATGGCATGGATGGACAATGTGAGTGTCGATTCATGGCTTGCTGAGTTCGTGAAGTGTCGATATGGCACCGATACGGAAGATACAAAGTCGCTTCTTGATGCGTGGAAACTGATAGAGCGCAGCGTGCTCAGTTGTAATACCGGTCAGACGGGTCCTTGCGAACCTATCGTCTGCGCTCGTCCTAGCTATTCCGCAGCCAAGGTTTCTCCATGGGGCACAGTAAACATCTTCTATGATACTCAAAGTGTCATTGAGGCTGCCGACATCTTCCTTACGATGGCAGAGAAAGTGAAAGGCGAGAATATGGACTATGACTTGACCGACTGTGTACGACAAGCCGTCGTAAACCATGCAAAGATCCTTCTCAATAACATGAAGCAAGCAAGTGCGGCTCGTAATACTGCTGAATTGAAGCGCCTGCAGAATAGGTTCCTTATACTGATAGACGACCTTGACCGCCTGCTCATGACACGCCCTGATTTCTCTCTCTATACGTGGACGCAGATGGCTCGTGACATTACCAAGGAAGTCAGCGGCACTTCGAATGCCGACAAAGAGTGGCTGGAGCGTCAGGCTCGTATGCTTATAACAACATGGCGAACGAACGGAGGTACGCTGACCGACTATTCTAACCGCTGCTGGAGTGGCATTCTGAAGGATTACTACAAGGTTCGCTGGGAAAAGTTCTTCAATGGCCAGGCACCTGCCAACTGGTTTTCCGTAGAGGCTGCTTGGCGTGATAACATGAGCATCCAATACACGGAACCTGCTGTAAAGGAGAAGACATACGACGTGGCATCCATAGTGTTTGACAAATACTTCCACAAGATCTTGACCGTAGGAGGAAAATCCTATTATATCAATGCTGCCATAAAGACCACCAACGATAAGTTCAAGGACGAGACTTTCCTCTCAAAGGATGAGTATAAACCTATCCTCACCCTTCCTGAGGACGTTACTGTCGTAAGTCAGGACATCTCTGATACTTCCATTCCTTCGGAAAAGAAAGTGAAACTCGTACTCTCTGACGGAACGGAGTTTACATATTTACTTAAAATGCTGTAAGAAATTATATCTATTTATGGATAAGACATTGAGTATTATCAGGAAAGTTTTAGCCACAGTATTGGTAACTATGTTGTTCTTCATCGTAACATTGCTTGTAACGATGAAGATGATTTGCAGCGACATTTCGTATAGTGCGAAAGAGCTGTTTGCTACAACAATGTTGGAAACAGGACAGTTTAAGTTTCTGGCAACAACGTTCCTCTCAGCCGAAGAGGTGCAGCAACTTGTGAACGGCAATTCCGTTTCGGAGATGAAGACGGAAATGAATACGAACCTTATCAAGGGTGGCAATGCCGACATCAATGGCATTGAGCTGAAGGAGGTTTCTGGTCAGACGTTCTTCGGCAAGATGCTTGTCGTGAACGATCCTTCGCGCGTAAAGCTTTCTACCATCTTCCCATGGAAAGACCGTGGCGTGGAACTATCGGAGCTTGTTAAGAAGGAAGATGCTATAGCCGGAGTGAACGGTGGCTTGTATCTCTCCAAGGGAAATAGCGGTGGTCGTCCGCTCGGCCTTGCCGTCTGCAATGGCGAAATACAGCTCAACGAACCTCATGGCATAGCAGGACTTTATCTGATAGGTCTTGACAAGAAGAATATCCTCCGCATCATCGATCTTGATGGTAAGAAGGAAGCTGAAATTGAGGAGATAATAAAGAAGGAGGAAATCCGTGATGCGGTTGCTTTCCAGGAGGAGGCAAGCGACAAGAACAACCACTTTGTGAAACTCATCATCAATGGAGAGATTCGTCATGTGGAAGGACGCGGAAGTGGTGCTAACCCTCGCACTGCGATAGGACAGCGTGCTGACGGTGCTATACTCCTCCTCGTAACCGATGGTCGTGGAGCATCCGGCCATCTTGGTGCAACGGCAGCCGACCTCATTAAGGTCATGAAGGACTATGGAGCCGTGAATGCGGCAAACATAGATGGTGGAAGTTCCTCAACTATGTATTATAAGGATAAATACGAGATGACCAGCGTGACATTCTATTATGCCAACTCTTCATGGAAGCTGCCAACAGCTTTTGTTGTTGAGAAACGATAAAGACATTACATAAAAAAGATGACATTCAAAAGATTTATCACTATATATTCCATTTTGCTTGCGGTGCTGATGGGCTGCTTCCTTATCTATGTACTAGATAGCCTTGTCAAGTACGAGAACAATCAGCTTGACAACTACATGACGAATTTCATCGACGACCTGAAGGACGCTGACGATTCTGGACTTGCCTATCTTGCGAAGAACGACTCGCTTACGTATCAACAGAGCGTGGAAAGCAAAGATGCGGACAGCCCGGTTTTCGATGTTTACGATGGTGACGCTCCTCTCCTGCGCGTAACACTCGGCAAGAAGGAGAGCACTACGCGCCTTGGATTGCTGTCCTTTAATATCTGGGATGTGAAAGATGTGAAGCGACTCAATAAGGAAGGATTGTTCAATTTCGAGGTTACAGTGCCTGTAAGTTGCACAGTGGAGGTCAACGGCAAGAAACTGACGGAAAAGGAGTATATTGACACTACGAAGTTTACTGGACTCGCTGACCTTGGCAAGCAGCTTGACCTTGGCTATCAGGTGACCTATCTCGTAAAGGGCCTTACCGACGCTCCAGAGGTAAAGGTTACTGGAAGGGATGGCAAGCCGATAGAGTTCAACACCAAGGGCTCGAAGCTTTCCATTGAAGTGCCATGCGAGAAATATGCCGATGTAGCCGCTGCCAAAGGAAAGATAAGGAATTTTCCTGATGTGCAGGAAATAGCTCGTCAGTGGAGTCTTTACCTGACAAACGACCTTGCCGGTGGACATGAAGGTTTTGACACTCTCAAGGAATATCTCATAGAAGGAACTTATCTCTATCAATATGCATACAACTGGTCGGTTAGTGTTGATAGAAAGTTTACGACTTCCCATCGTTTTGCAAAGGAGATGTTTAGCGAAGAGAAGGTATGCAACTTCAAGGTTTACAGCGATAGGGAGTTCTCGTGCGATGTGTTCCTTCAGAAGAACATGCTGATATACAGTAGAACTCATGTGGACAAGATGGGCGAGCACATGCACTTCGTGTATTATGACGATACGGACGATGGCACGGATAATCCGCAGTGGAAACTCGTCAGCATGAAAGCGGTGACAGTGAAATAAACAAAAGAACTATATGGAAAAAGATGTTGTGATAATAGTACCAGCCTATAAGCCCGACAGGAAGGTCATGACGGATTTTTTGGCACAGGTAAGAGAAAAGTTTGAAAACATTGTTGTTGTGAATGATGGCGGTGGTGAAGAGTATCGCGATTTCTTCAGACACCTTAGGGCCGAAGGTTATGATGTGATTTCGCATAGCGTAAGACTCGGTAAGGGACGTACGCTGAAAACTGGCATCAATCATGTCCTTGATGTCTATCCTGATGCCCTGGGCGTAGTTACTGTCCATTGCAACGGATTGTACTCTGTGCGGAACATAGTAAGAGTGGTGGAAGAGATGAAAAAGGACCCGGATTCACTCTTCATCGGATCGCGCCACTTCGACAAGGAGCACATGTCTTGGCATGGCAAGCTCAATCTCAAGCTGACACGAGCCTTCTTTACTGCCTTCGTAGGTGTGAGCATTTCCGACACCCAGTCCGGACTGCGCGCCTTCGGTAAGAATGTGATGATGTTGTTCCTACAGGTGGGTGGCGAACACTATCAGTATGAAACAAATACAATCATCAACTGTAAGGAAGAAGGAGTAAGAATCCATGAGATACCTATCACGACGATTGGGGCAGAGGGTGATGCCTTCAAGCACTACAACCCTATTGTTGATTCTATCGGTATCTACAAGATCTTCTTCAAGTTTGTCATAACGGCATTGAGTTCTTTCTTCATAGACATAAGCCTATTCTCCCTGCTCGTTCTTTTGTTGCCTGACCTGAAGTTTGGCATAGTGACAAGAATCGTTGTTGCTACGGTTGTAGCGCGTATCATATCCTCACTATACAACTTCCTTGTCAACTCCCGAGTTGTGTTCAAGAAGAAGGAGAGTGCCAGCACTATCCTGAAGTATTACTTTCTCGTTTTAGTGCAGATGTTCGTGTCAGCCTTCGCTGTGTCATATATATTTGATATGCTTGGAATGAATGCCACATTCCTGAAGCTCATTGTAGATTCATTCATCTTCTTGGTAAACTTCTACATTCAGCGCGAATGGATATTCAAGAAGGATGCGGCAGATAAGGCGAATGAATAATAGAACATCTATGGGAAAACAATCTGGTTTTCTTGGCAAGGTATTATCTACTCTGCTTGTCGTTGCACTCTTTTTTGTTGCAACCGCATTGATTGCGATGAAGATGCTGTGCAGTGATGTCTCAAAAAGTGCGAAGAAGCAGTTTGCAGTATCAATGTATGAAAACGACTAATAAGGTATCAAACTTGGGTTATAGAAGGAACATATCTCTGTCACTATGCTTACCACTGGTCGCAGAGTGTCGATATCACTTACGTTGGCGCACATGGTTTTGCCAAGGAAAGATTCAGCAACGAGAAAGCCTGTAACTTTGAGATTTACAGTGACAAGGAGTTCTCCTGTGACGTATTTCTAGACAAGAACCTGAGCGTTCATGGAGGACTTGTTGATAAGATGGCAGAGCGTATTCATTTTGTATGTTACGATGATTCAGATGATGGTAAGGATAATCCTACCTGGAGAATACTTAGCATGAAAGCCATTACGGGGAAATAGCTTTTATTTATAAAGCATACTTTGCAAAATTTCGTAAAAAAACTTAAAAACGAGGCTCTTTCGTCCGATTTTTATGAATTTATATCATACATTTAGCGCGACTTCGTAAATTTGCAATAAGGAAATCCGTTTATATACAGTAAATAGTAAAATCATCTAATCATCTAATCAAAAAATGATAATATGGATTGGTTCAACGAATTAGACATTTGGATGAAGGTGTTCTGGAGCTGCGCTATGGTTGGTTCTGTGTTTTTCATATTGCAGACTCTTTTGACGCTCTTCGGCTTCGATGGAGACATTGAGGTGGACACAGATTTTGACGCCGATGTTGACGGCGCAGGACACAGCACATTCTCATCAGACCTTGCCGACATGTTCACTATTCGCAACCTCGTGAACTTCTTTCTCGGCTTCGGATGGACTGGTGTTTGCCTGGCAGATGCTATAAGCAACAGAGTACTGCTGACCATTGTGGCTGTAGTTGTAGGCTTGGCCTTCGTGCTGCTCTTTGTGTTCGTTTATAAGAAGCTACTCAGCCTTGAGCACAATGGGGCAATTGACACAGAGAAAGATGTCGTAGGCAAGAAAGCAAGCGTCTATCTCCGCATCCCTGCTGGCGGCGAGGGAAAGATACTGCTCTCCATCAAAGGTGCCGTCTTCGAGTTCAATGCTGTGGCTGAAGATACGGAGACAGAAATCCCTACAGGAGCCAATGTGGAGATTGTCAGCAAGAAGGCTGACGGACTGTATGTCGTAAAATAAGAAAGTAAATCATAAAATCGTCAAATCATCAAATCAACAAATGATACTATGGACATGTTAATTCCTATTTTCGGTGTAGTATTGTTCGTACTCGTTGTAACGATACTCAAGCGTTATCGCCGTTGCCCATCAGACAAGATCCTGGTTGTTTACGGTAGTCGTTCTTCAGGCGGAAGTGCCCGTTGCGTGCATGGCGGCGGTACCTTCGTATGGCCAATCATCGAGGACTACGCTTATCTCTCGCTCACTCCGCTGAGCATCGATGCCAACCTTACCAACGCACTCTCTCGTCAGAACATCCGCGTTGACGTGCCTTGTCGATTCACTGTCGGCGTGAGCACAGAGCCAGACCTGATGAATGCCGCTGCAGAGCGACTCCTCGGTCAGAGTCCAGCACAGATACAGGACCTCGCCCGCGATATTCTCTTCGGTCAGCTTCGTCTCGTTATCGCAACAATGAGTATCGAAGAGTTGAACTCCGATCGCGACAAGTTCCTCGATGCTATCAGCAAGAACGTAGAGGTTGAGCTTCGCAAGATCGGTCTCCGACTCATCAACGTTAACGTAACCGACATCAAGGACGAGTCTGGATATATCGAGGCACTCGGTCAGGAAGCTGCTGCAAAGGCTATCAACGTGGCAAAGGTTCGCGTGGCTGAGCAGGAGAAGATTGGTGAGATCGGTAAGGCTGAGGCTATGCGTGAAACTCGTATCCGCACTTCTGAGGCTAACGCTATGGCTGTTCAGGGTGAGAACGAGGCTAAGATCCAGATAGCAAACTCTGAGGCTAACCGCCGCGAGCGTGAGGCAGAGGCAAACCGCAAGGCTATAGCCAGTGAGAAGGTACAAGCTGCTAAGGCTCTCCAAGAGGCATACCTTGCCGAGAAGGAGGCTGAGGAAAGTCGTGCTGAGCGTGAAAGTGCTACTCAGAAAGCCAACGTCCTCGTGGCTCAGGAGATTGAGAAGAAGCGTCTTATCATCGAGGCAGAGGCTGAGGCTGAGCGTGTTCGCGTAAATGCAAAGGGTGAGGCTGACGCTATCTTCGCAAAGATGGAAGCAGAGGCAAAGGGTCTCTTCCAACTCCTCGCTAAGCAGGCTGAAGGTTACGACAAGATGGTAGAAGCAGCAGGTGGCGACGCTACTAAGGCTTACATGCTTCTCCTCCTTGAGAAACTTCCAGAACTCGTTAAGACTCAGGTTGAGGCTGTCAAGGGCATCAACATCGACCACGTTACTGTTTGGGACGGCGGCAATACTGCTGACGGCAAAGGTAGCACAGCAAACTTTGTTAGCGGACTCATGAAGAGCGTGCCACCGCTCAACGAACTCTTCGACATGGCAGGTCTGAACCTTCCTGAATATCTGGCAAAGAAGAAGGATGCTCCAGAGCCTCCTGTAGCTGATGCAGAGGAAGTGTGATCAAGTGGGTAATTAATTATTAACTAAAAGGGGGCGTGTCAGTTACTTTTGACACGCCCCCCTATATTTTGGGCAGGCTATGAGAAGAAGCGTAATGCGTTACTCCCCTTCAAGATAATCGTCTATGCTGCGGATAAATTTCTCTCCATTGACAATGAAGTCGAAAACGTACCAGTGCTCATTCTCCTTATTGTATTCAACGATAGGATAGACCTTGCTTTCCCAAGAGTCGTTCGCCAAGATGACTTCAAGTGTTGCTGTCTCGCCTGTATATTCTATGCAGTTGACTTCCTTAAGCTTAAAGCCAGTGTTGTCTTGCGAGTTGGTCCAGATGTCGTAGTCGAGGAAGAGATCGTCGTCGGCAATCTGCTTGTCGTTGGCGTCCACAATCTTTTGTAGCAGGATGTCAGACATATACTGGTCCATGTATGCCATGCCGAAGAGATTGATTTCTGCGTTGTCTATTTTGTCCTCGTCTTCCTTGGATGGGTTGAGGTAAGTATTATATACAGTCTCGATGAATAACTTAGCCCCCTCTTTTGTCTGGCTTATGGTAGCTTCATCAGTGGTGGCGTCAGTGCTTTCAGTCTTTTCTGTGTTCTCTACTACGGCAGTCGAGTCGTTCTCGTCTGCATTTGTGCCGTTTTCAGTTTTGTTGCCACAAGCAGCGATTAGGAAAATTGAGAGTAATGGGATGAGAATCTTTTTCATTGTGTTCAAGGGGGTTAGATGTTAATAATGCGATGCAAATTTAATAAATTTGAATAAAAATTGCACAAAAAACTATCAAATTGGTATAAAAACACTCAATTTATTAATTATTTAATGCAAATGGTCATAAGTTATCCTGAAAAAATGGTATCTTTGCGCCCAAAACTTATACTTCTTTCTTAATTACATTCTATGAAGAAAACAATTATCCTATGCATTATGCTTGTTATGGCGATAATGACAAGCGCACAAACAAAGTCCTTGAAGACTTCCGGCATATCAGCAGAAGAGATGCTGCCTGAGGGCTGGAAACTTCTTGCATACGCCGAGAATGACATCAACCACGACAATATCCCGGACCTCGTTGTCATTGCATTGCCTGACTATCAGGAGAATATCACGACTCGCGAAGACGGCTATCTGATCAACAAGAACGACCCTCAAGTGGCCATTTATTTCGGGAAAGGCGGTGTCTATGAACTGCAGAATACAGCTATCTACATAGTAGAAGCCGCTGATGAATTCAGTTTCCTGGACGAAGTGACTGCCTCCATCTCTGCAAAGGGAGTTCTGACCATCGGCTACAAGATGTTCTATTCTGCAGGCAGTTGGGATACTCCTTCGCACAAGTTCGTTTATCGCTACCAGAATGACGACCTTTATCTCATTGGTTACGACTGCAAGACCTTTAATAGGGCGACACTCAATGAGGAGGTCAAGAGCTATAACTTCCTTACTCACAAGAAGCAGACATATGTCGTAAAGAATGGTGCAAAGGCAGGAAAGGACAAATGGGAGAACATTGCCAGAAAGCCTCTTGTGGAGTTTGGCCCGAACCCTCTGGATTATATCTACGACTAAAGCGACATGCGTAATTCGCGAATTATTAACAAAGAGACCGTTTTTTAGATAGTCTCGCAAACAATTATAAAAAATGAAAAAAACATCAATCTTCCTCTTTACTCTCTTTATGAGCCTTTTTGCCAATGCGCAAGAATTCAACAAGTTCCCTTGGGATTTCCCACAGGACACAAAGACCAGCCTTAAGGACGGACAATGGTATCTCGCGTGCAAGAGCGGATACGCAAGCAATGCTGGCAAGGTAGATCTCACAAAAGAGATTCTCATCTATTACGCATATCAGTTCAAGGAGATGAAGGACGGACTTGTTGACGGTTCTGTTCCAACATCAATGTGCATCCCAATGCCTGAGAAGCAGAAGGCAAAGAAGGGTGACATTCTGCTCACTTGGTGGCAGAAGGGTTCTGGAATGTGTCATGCTGTAGTGGTTGACGATTCCAACCCATTGACTCCAAAGGTTAACTACCTGAAGAATGTAGGTGGTGATGAAGAACTGAAGCCAAACTCTTTCATCGTTCTGAAGAGTGGAAAGATGGTGCCTGGCGCACCTATTGCCTATAAGGGTGATAATGGTAAATGGCATACAGGTACTGCCATAAACATTGCTGACGGTAAGGTTCTTATCTATGGTTTTGGCTCAAAACTGAAGACTGCCAAACTCAGTGACTGCAAGGTTCTTCCTTTGAAGCCGGACTATAAGGTTGGCGACAGCGTAATGAGCACTTTCGTTGACTCTTTTGAAGACGGATATACCGTAAAGGAAATCAACTTGGAAAAGGGTAAGGTCATCGTTACGGATAAAGATGGACGAGATAGAGATAAACTACTCTTTGAAGTTGTAAAGTCACTCTAAGGTTATAAGATTAAATGAAGCGCTATCTTCTTTTCTTTCTCTCTGCTATTCTGGCTCTCTTGGCTAATGCGAAGGAGGCTGACGGTCCTGATGATCAGTGTATTATCGAGAGTTTTGTGTATGTTGCTACGATAGACGAAAGCAATACTTGGTCTGTAACTGAGAAGATTAAGGCAAACTTCCTTGAGCCAAGACATGGTATCTATCAGTATATAGAAAACCGTTATAATGATCTTCTTGATGGCGAATTGTATAATTATTCCATTGATGTAACCGATATTTCTATTCCGATCTTCAAGTCAGAGACGGAGTTGGAGAATGGTTTCCAGGTGATTCGTATTGGTGATCCTAACGGAGAAGTTACGGGCGAAATGGAATATACCATCAACTACAAGCTTCACTTTAACGACGATCGCTACGCAAAGGCAGATATTCTTTACGCTACGATTCTCGGTGCTCAATGGCGCAACGAGATAAAGGACTTCCAGTTTGGCTTGTCATTCAGCAAGAAACTTCCTGCCGACTTCGAGAAGAAGTTCAAGATCATGAGCGGAAAGCTCGGCAAGCAGGGAAATGCCCTCAACGTAGCTTACGAGATTGATTGGGAAGCGAATCGCATATATGGCCGTGTGCAGAACATTGGTCATCACAATGCCATTACCCTTAGAGCTGAACTGCCACAAGGTTTCTGGCGTGTGAGCGACAAGATTACTCCAGCAAACAAGAACGCCCAGTTGCTCTTTTACGCGGCTATCGTTCTCTTCGTGGTGGCTGCCCTCTATCTGTATATGAATCGTCGCCGCAAGCCTTTGACAGTCATTGAGTATAGTGCTCCAGACGACATTAATAGTGCTGCGGTGGGCTATATCATTGATGAGGTAGCTGATGCCAGTGACATTAGCTCGCTAATCGTCTGGTGGGCTTCGAAAGGCTATCTGAGGATAGAGGAAAAGGAAGTAGAGGAAGGCGTTGTGAAAAGGAAGAAGCAGCAGATCATCCTTCACATGATCCAAGACTTGCCACATGACATTCAGGGCTATCAACGAACATTTTGGAAGGCTCTGTTCAAGGGCGATAAGACCCAATGCAACATCAGTGAGGATCTTCGCGACAGAGGCGTAGATGTACGGCAAGCCATTACTGAGCTTAAGGGAACATTCACTGGCGAACGTAAGCTTGTGAACTTCAACAAGAAGGGTATGCTCCTCATGGCTCTCTACTTTATTGCGGGCGGTCTTTCTATTCTGCTCTCAAGCAAGGTCGCAATCTTTGATCACGAATGCATTATGGCTGTAGCTGCATGGGTAATATTCACTTCCGGTTACGGCTACTGGCACTACAAGTATGCTGACAAGGGCATGAAGGGTTATCTGCGAGAGAAAAAAGGACAGGGCATCATGCTGCTGCTCTCCATGGCATTCGTGTGCTTCTATACAATCAACTCAGTGTCCTCTTTGTCTGGCTCACAGAATAATGCGTTGCCTCAGTTTGCCATGGAAGGCATCATCTTGGGAGGATGGGTAATGGTGCTTCTCGCTGGCAGTCTGCGCATAGACACGAAATACAGACAGGAGAAGCTCTCTCATCTGTTAGGTTTCCGCGAGTTCATAAATACAGCGGAAGTGCCGATGCTCAAGGCTATGGTTGACGAGAATCCTGAATATTTCTACGAGGTGCTGCCGTTTGCCATGGTTTTTGGCTTGACCGACAAATGGTATGAGCACTTTGCGAACATTCAAATCAGCGATCCTGACTGGTACAGTTCCGATAGTGCGGATTCTCTCTCAGGACGAGGCCTATCAGCAGGACTTGGTGCTGGTCTCAGCAGCAACTTGGGTAATCTCATCAGTACAGGTCTCCTTGCCAGCAGCATAAATCTTGCAATCTCTACAACCACTGGCGGTGGTGGCTACTCCGGCGGCGGTGGTGGTGGCGGTGGCGGCGGAAGCTGGTAAGGCAATCAATACTGGTTTTTCGCTTGTGCCAGAGGCATCTGATATTGGTAGCATACCAGTCATTTTTATGGCAGGTATGCTTTTGTTTTGTTTTGCTATGAGTTTTGACTCGTTTTGCTATGAGTTTTGACTCGTTTTGCTATGAGTTTTGGACCGTTTTGCTATGAGTTTTGAATCGTTTTGCTATCCGCTTGAATATGAGGTGAGTAGGGGCTGTCCGTTGGCTCTTTCCTAAGATTTCCAAACCAACCAACAACGAAATTGACAAGGTTCTTGGGCTGCACAACGAATTTTTATCCCGTTTTACTTGCGTATTTAATCCGAAACTATTATCTTTGCAGCGGATTTTCTTGGAAAATCGGAGGTGGCAGGTCGGATTTCCTTGGAAAATCGGAAGTAGAAAGTCGGATTTTTTAATTGAAAGCCGTTAAGGAATACTTTAATATTCTTGAGGATACACTTCTTGGGTACCTTATTCCTGCATATACTAAGACCGTTAAAAGAAAGGTAACGCAAGCTCCAAAATTCTATTACTTTGATGTGGGTGTTTACAACTACCTTATGCATCGCACAGCGTTGGCTCCAGGCAGTGCAGAGTATGGTCATTGTTTTGAACACTTCATCGTGCAGGAATTGGTGGCGTACATCGGCTATACGCATAATGAAAACAAGATGAGCTATTGGCATACCTACAGTGGAAAAGAGATTGACATTGTGATTGGGGATGCGTTGATTGGCATTGAGATTAAGTCGGCAGAAGAGATTCAGAAGAAGCACCTGACAAATTTCAAGGACTTCAAGGATGAGTATCCTCAAAGCAGATGCATTGTGGTGTCAAGGGATAAATTCAACCGAACGATAGATGGGGTGGAATGTATTTATGTCCATGATTTCTTGAAGATGTTGTGGGCAGGGAAACTTTTTTAATATCAAGAAATCGCTATCTTATTAAAAATTAAAGCTTAATGATGATGTGTATATAAGGAAATAGTTGTACCTTTGCACCGCTTTATGCGATTGTTGCGCTGGCTATAGGCTATCAACACACTGAAAATAAAGGGCTTAGATAAGTCTTTTGATACGCTCAAAACATGAGTTTTCTTTCTGTGTGGTGTGGCTTCAGGCTAACAAGACACCGCAAGGAAAGAAAATTTTTTTATGTCCCCATGACTCTCATGTCGAAAGGAAAATTCACATTAATTAAATAATAATAACTGAAATGCCAGGATTAATTGGAAGAAAAATCGGAATGACATCCGTTTTCAGTGCCGATGGTAAGAACGTACCATGCACTGTTATCGAAGCTGGTCCTTGTGTTGTGACTCAGGTGAAGACTGTCGAGAAGGACGGTTATGCAGCTGTACAGCTCGCTTGGGGTGAAGCTAAGGAGAAGAATACCACTAAAGCTATGCAGGGTATCTTCAAGAAGGCAGGTACAACACCAAAGATGCACTTGGCCGAGTTCAAGTTTGACTCAGAACTCAACCTTGGAGACACAGTTGACGTAAGCATCCTCGAAGGTGCTGAGTTCGTTGACGTTGTTGGTACTTCTAAGGGTAAAGGTTTTCAGGGTGTAATGAAGCGCCACGGTTTTGGTGGTGTTGGTCAGAGCACTCACGGTCAGGACGACCGCGCACGTAAGCCGGGTTCTATCGGTGCATGTTCTTACCCAGCAAAGGTTTTCAAGGGAATGCGAATGGGCGGCCAGATGGGCGGCGACCGCGTTACTACTCAAAACCTCAAAGTGTTAAAGGTAATTCCAGAGAGTAACCTTCTTATCATTAAGGGTTCTGTTGCTGGATGCAAAGGTTCAACAGTTTTAATTCAGATGTAATTATGGAAGTAAAGGTATTGACTATCAAAGGTGCCGAGACAGGCAGAACGGTTACTCTGAACGATGCTATCTTCGGAATTGAACCAAACGATCATGTACTTTATCTCGACGTAAAGCAGTATCTCGCTAACCAGCGCCAGGGTACAGCTAAGTCAAAGGAGCGTAGTGAAATCGCAGGCTCTACACGCAAGCTCATCCGTCAGAAGGGCGGTGGCGGTGCTCGCCGCGGTGATATCAAGTCACCAGTTCTCGTAGGTGGAGGTCGTGTATTCGGTCCTAAGCCACGTGACTATCGCTTCAAGCTCAATCTCAAGACTAAGATCCTCGCTCGTCAGAGTGCTCTTTCATACAAGGCTCAGGAGAACGCAATCGTTGTTGTAGAAGACTTCGACTTCGCAGCTCCTAAGACTAAGGATATGATAGCTCTTCAGGCTGCTCTCAAGGTAGCTGACAAGAAGGTTCTCGTAGTAGTTCCTGAGGTTCAGAAGAATGTATATCTCTCAGCACGCAACCTCCAGAAGGCTGAGGTAATGACTGCTGCTTCTATCAATGCTTACAAGGTGCTCAACGCTGACGTAATGGTAGTAACAGAAAAGTCATTGGAGGTAATCAACTCAATCTTAAACAAATAAGGAGACATAAGACATGGCAGTAGTAATTAAACCAATGGTCACAGAGAAGATGGCCAAGATTTCTGAGAAGATGCCTAATCGCTATGGCTTCATTGTTAGCCCTGACGCAAACAAGTATGAGATTAAGAGCGAGATTGAGCATCTCTATGGTGTAGAGGTAGTGAAGGTGAACACAGCAAAGTATGCTGGCAAGCGCTCTTCACGCTACACTCGTGCAGGCCTTGTTCGCGGTCAGAAGAACGCTTACAAGAAGGCGATCGTTACTATCAAGGACGATCAGGTAATTGATTTCTATAGTAATTTATAATAAAAAATGGCAGTACGTAAATTAAAACCAGTTACACCTGGTCAAAGACACAAAGTTATTGGTACGTTCGAGGATATTACT
>JAZLKJ010000111.1:0-6121 GCA_045597565.1 Prevotella sp.
CGGTCTCGGTTTCACACTCGGACTCACACTCCTCGGTGCAGCTCGTGAGATTCTCGGTGCAGGCTCTATCTTCGGTGTTACTCTCCTCCCAGAGCAGCTCAACATGCTCATGTTCGTAATGCCTCCAGGAGCGTTCATCACTCTCGGCTACCTTACAGCACTTTGGAATAAGGTTGTTAAGAAGTAAAATCAACAAATCGTGAAATCATAAAATCATAAAATGATATTATGGAATATATACTTATTTTTATCACCGCCATCTTCGTGAACAACATCGTGTTGTCACAGTTCTTGGGTATTTGCCCATTTCTTGGCGTATCACAGAAGGTTAATACAGCCATCGGTATGAGCGGCGCGGTTGCTTTCGTGCTTGTTCTCGCAACCCTGGTGACTTTCCTTGTGCAGACATACATCTTGAATCCGCTCGGACTTGAATATCTTCAGACCATCTCTTTCATCCTCGTCATCGCCTCTCTCGTGCAGATGGTTGAGATTGTTTTGAAGAAGGCTGCTCCAGCACTCTATCAGGCTCTTGGCGTGTTCCTTCCATTGATTACAACAAACTGTGCCGTTCTTGGTGTGGCTATCGCTGTTATCCAGAAGGACTACAACCTCGTACAGAGCCTTGTCTATGCATTCTCTACAGCTCTCGGCTTCGGACTTGCACTCATCGTCTTCGCAGGACTCCGTGAGCAGCTTGCTATGGTGAAGATTCCAAAGGGCATGCATGGCGTTGCCATCACAATGGTTACTGCCGGTCTCCTCAGCCTCGCCTTCATGGGCTTCTCAGGCGTTGACGGCGGCCTCAAGCTCCTCTTCGGTCTCGAGTAATAAATGTTTACCGCAAATTGTAGGGCGAAGATTTTTTTTGAGCCGCTTACAATAATAAATGTGGCGCACAGGTTTCACAACTTGTGCGCCACATTTTTGTACTTTACAGAGTACACTATTCTTACAGATTCTCAGAGCAACTAAAACAATGCAACTTTTCCCATGCTGCCGAGATCAAGCATTGCTTTGATATTCATTGCATTGAAAAGTCTTGCTACTGTCGAGAACGTGACGTTGCAGCCATTCTCAATCTTACTGATCTGTGATTTCTTAACACCAACAAGTTCTCCAAGTTGTTCTTGGGTAAGTTCGCGTGATTGACGTGCCTGCCGAATAGCTTCACCAATAAGGAACTCTTGCATCTGAGCATCATATTCCTGGCGCTCTGGAGTTCCCTTTACTCCGATCACTTTGTCAAGTGCTTCATCTTCTGTATAGAATTTCATATTGCTCCAATTATTTTTTGTTCTTGTTTTTATAGTATTCTTCTCGTATTGCCACAGCTTTGTCTATTTCTTTTTGAGGCGTCTTCTGGGTCTTCTTTATAAATCCGTGAGTCGTTATGACATAAGTGTTTGTGTCTGAGTCCCAGAACGAAAGAAGACGATATTGAATCCCATTATATAATGTTCGGAACTCCCAAATGTCAGTCCCCACAAGTTTCTTGAACAATTTGGGGTCTTGATTGTAACGTGCCTTACTAACGTTGAACATGATCTTTGACCTAGCCTTCTCTGGCAATGTGTCCAAAAAGCTAATGACTTCTTCTGAGTATATTATACTAAACTTCGGTTTCGCATCCATAAATGCATTCCACTATTTGAATTTTGTGCAAAATTAGCCAAAAGTTTCCATACGAGCAAACTTTTCACGAATAATTTGCCCATTGTGCAGAATTATTTACAATATAGTAAGTTCCTTGGCGGAAAATTAATGTTACAATCAATCAAAAAATGCAGACATTGGACGAAGTAATCTCGTCGATGTCTGCATTTGAGAGTTAAAGAACACAAATCAGAAGTAGATTACTGTGTAATCATCTTCTTTCCTTCCTTGATGATGATGCCTTTGTGATTCTCAGATACTTGTCTTCCTACGATGTCATGAGTTGTCTTGACAGTTCTAACAAATGCAGGCACAGCCTTAACGCCATTAGAACCATTTGAAATGAGTTTGCGGAATTCAGGCAAAGTGTAGAAGTAGTGTGCCTCTACGCCTTTATCCGACTCTTCTGCTGTTACTGCGTAAACTACATCGTTAATAATATATACATCTCCATTCCACTTCTCAACAGGAATAGAACCAACAACAGAGCCATTATTTTTTATGATGGTGTATGACACAGTTTCTTCGTGTGTGTAACCCCACTTATCTATTATCTCACCTTTTACAGGTACCATATATTCCCAATCTGCATCGTCGTTGAATAATGTCTGTGTCAGATGTGGATGATAGGCAAACTTGACATCATGGCCTATTCCGTTTTGATCAATACAACGCACGCTAAGCTCTGCTACCACGTCGTTAATATTTACGGACTCAATCTTGTTGATACTCATATCGAGGATATCAATACTATTTATGTGAACTTCATATTTTTTATCATCGTAGCCATCTGCAACGAGGAAATATGGACTGTGATTGAAGGTGAAGAATGAAGGAACGGTCCTGATATCGCCGTTTATTACCTTCTGTGCATTAGCTGACAATGTGAATGCAAAAAAAACAGCAAGAGAGTAAAATAATTTTTTAATTTTCATTTGAAGGGATAATAAGGAAGGAGCGCGAACTTCCCGACGCTTATCCTCAATTCAGGTACGACCAAGTAACCTTTGCACGGATAAGTACGGTGAAACTCACTCTCCTTTGATGGAACGTGAACTTACCGCCACTCGTTCTCGTGCATTTGAATTTGGTCGTTTCGAATTGAGAGAACAAGAGCAGTTTGCTCAAGTATATGTTAAGTGTCGAACAATTTCGTTAAGCCAAATGAGCTGAGATAAGCTTGCTTGAGCTCTGCCATGGCGAGAAATTGTAGGCTAAAAGCCAACGGTTGTCGCTTCCCTTCGTGTTAATAATTTAGTTGATTAATACGTCGGTGAAGTGGCTGCACTATCGTGCACCGTTCTTCTGTTTCTGTTTTGTTTCTGTTTCGTAGCGTCTATGCTGAAGGCAAAGACTAATTTTGGGATTTAAAGGTTTGACTTTATGTATTCTATTAGAACAAATCGCTGTGGGTGTCTGTGTTAACACACTTTTCGTGTGCAAAGTTAGTGATTTATTTGTAAAACGAAAAGAAATCGAAAAGAAAACGCAATGTTCATAATAAAATTAACTACCTTTGCGGCCACTTAAGAGTCACAAATCTAAAAATAGCTTTAAAGGCGCAAAGGTTTCACAGGACGTTCCTGCAGCTCTCCAGGCTCACAAGAACTTTTGCAAGTGGCATTTGTTTAATTAATCAAAAGATTTGGAAATAATCTTGCAAGATATTTCCTCCATTCTAAAAAAATAAACTCGGCAGGCATTAGTGAAGGCTACTTCGGTTGATGCCTGTCGTTTTTAAGTATGCCCTACATTAATTGCTTAAGGAGCTGTAGGATAGCAATCTGGTCATCTTCCCTTTTCCACTTTAATTTCTTTGCCTTTATCAGATTTTTCAGTTTTTTTTGTCCGTCTTTATCCAATTGACCGTAGCATTCTTGCGGTATGGCGCGGAAAGCTTTTCCCTTTATAACGAAATAGTTCACGTTGTTAATGAACAATTTCTGACCATCGCTCTTTTTCGAAAACAGCTCTTTGTAGTACTCGTTGAACTCGCCAGGCATGTGGATGTTGGCGTAGTTTAGATGTCCGTTCCAGTTTGCTCTCACGTTGACCTCCATATTCTCTCTTGCGTATAGGGCAAGACCTTGGTTGTACTGGCTGTCCATCACGTCGTAGTTTATGTAAGAATGGTTCATGAGCATAGCGTCTTCTTCCTCATGAATCTGTCGCATTGGTTTTCCGTCAACGAAACGATAGACCGCGTTGTCTATGATAGCACATTGGAACTTGTCGAGAGACACACGGGCGATCTTTCCGTTATAGTCGATGCAGTCAAGCGATTGCGCACGAAGGTGGAAATTTAGTTTTGTCATGCTTACGGTATCATTGTTGTAAACAACTACACCCTTACGAAAATCTTCCAAGAGGTAAGGCCAGTTTGTCGTAGGCTCATATTGATGTCTGCCATTCCTCTGGGCATGAGCCGATACACAGAGCACTATGCAGAGAAGAAATGCTAGAAGAGTTTTAGTGAAGTTCGCGCCTTCCACCTTAACTCCAAACACAAAAGGTCTATTGTTATCAAATACCATAGTCTCTAATATTCATATTTTATAGCACAAAGGTAAAGAAATTATTTTACTAACAAAGTGTTCATAGACCGTTATATAATTTCTTCTTTAGATTTATCAAGAATATAGGTGGTTCCATTAATTAGCTTGTTCTTTTTCTCGGAATTGTTGTAACTTTGCGCTCGTATTATATCTTTTTTGAAAAACATCGAATAATATGGCTGAAAAGAAAATACTTCTCTTAGGTGACGAGGCTATCGCTCTCGGAGCGATAAACGCTGGACTGAGCGGTGTCTATGCCTATCCAGGTACACCTTCTACGGAAGTTACGGAGTTTATACAAAAAAACGAAGTTGCTCGCGAGCGTAATATCCACTCTCGCTGGAGTACAAACGAGAAGACTGCTATGGAGGCTGCGCTCGGAATGTCTTATATGGGCAAGCGAGCTATGGTCTGCATGAAGCATGTGGGACTGAATGTCTGCATGGATCCGTTCGTAAACTCAGGAATGACTGGCGTGAACGGCGGCGTGGTAGTGCTTGTTGCTGATGACCCTTCAATGCACTCTTCTCAAGACGAGCAGGACTCTCGCTATCTTGGTGCATTTGCCATGATTCCTATCCTTGAGCCAAGCACTCAGCAGGAGGCTTACGACATGATGGCTTACGCTTTTGAACTGAGCGAGAAGCAGAAGACTCCTGTACTGATGCGAGTTGTAACTCGCATGGCTCACTCGCGTGCTGTGGTAACAGTGGCTGCAGAAGCTCGCCCACAGAACGAGATGAACTTCCTTTCTGAGGCGAAAGACTGGGTACTTCTTCCAGGAAATGCTCGCCGCAAGAACGACATTCTTTGTGCGAAGCAGTCGGAGTTTGAGGCAGAAAGTGCAACGGCTGGCTGGAATAAGGTTGAGGCAGGCGGCGTAAATCTCGGCATCATCTGCTCGGGCATTGCCTATAATTATGTAAAGGAAGTGCTTGCTGCCGACGAGACTCTTGCCGACCAATGCTACGTGCTGAAGATTTCGCAGTATCCTCTTCCAAAGGAAACGATAGCAACCATGTGTGGTCATTGTGCGAAAATACTCGTAGTTGAAGACGGTCAGCCATTTATCGAGGAAAAGATGACAGGCTTACTTCCACAGGGCGATTGGGAAATCTGCGGCAGATTGACCGGTCATCTTCCACGCACAGGCGAACTCACTCCAGACTCTGTGGAAGCAGGAATTAAGAAATCCCTTGCGGAAATAATGGAATTGGAATATGTTGCGGAAGAGCCAGAAGCAGTTCCTCAGGTCGTTGCTCCACGTCCGCCAGCACTCTGTCAGGGTTGCGGTCATCGCAGCGTCTATGAAGCGCTCAACCTTGTGCTTGCAGAATATGAGAATGCCCGCGTCTTTGGCGACATCGGCTGCTACACTCTCGGTTTCCTTCCACCATTCCGTACTCTGAGCAGTTGCGTGGATATGGGTGCAAGTATCACTATGGCTAAGGGTGCCGCTGATGCTGGATTGCATCCTTCTGTAGCAGTCATCGGCGACTCTACGTTCACCCACAGCGGCATGACAGGCTTGCTCGATGCAATAAACGAGAACGCGAATATCACAGTGGTCATCTCCGACAATCTCACTACTGCCATGACTGGCGGTCAGGACTCTGCCGGACTCAACAAGTACGAGCAGATCTGCATTGGTCTTGGAGCAGATCCTGCCCATGTGCGCGTAGTCGTTCCGCTGCCGAAGAACATGGATGAGATAACTCAGACCATTCGTGAGGAAATAGCATATAACGGTGTCAGCATTATCATCCCACGCAGAGAGTGTCTGCAAACGCTCGCTCGCCATCTTAAAGAAAAGAAGAACAAATGAAACTCGATATAATTCTCGCCGGAGTAGGAGGCCAGGCCATCCTCTCCGTAGCAACAATAATTGGTGAAGCTGCCATGAACGAAGG